>JBBRAW010000040.1:0-25455 GCA_038206385.1 Bacteroidia bacterium
ACCAATTTGGAAGCCACGATTGGTTAATAGAACTACGAAATGATTATTGCAAAATTGCTTTTCCGCTCCACATTTTTTTATAGTCCTCATCGTGACCGAAGTAAGTTATTGATTTATCTTTTTCATCATACGACCCTGGGAAATCTTTTCTTAGATAGAATTTTTCATCGCCAAGAACTTTAAAGGTACTCAGTGTAGATGTTGTTAAATCAAGTTTGGAGATACGTGGAAAAAATTAAGCATGAAATGTTTCTCGTCCATTATAAGCATCCATAAATGAGGCGTATCCTTTTGTTCCTTTTACCTCTAGAACTTCCCAATAAACACTTTTCCCATCAGATGATGGATAGAAGTGTTGCATCATTTCAAAGATCTCACTCTTCTTATCGTTGTTCATTTTGTTAACGCCATATTGTGCTTTTAATTTTCCCGTTTTATCAAATTGAAAACAAATAATGTCTTCATAAGCAGTCACTGAACTTTCTCCGAGTTTAACACGATCTTTCAACTGACCAGCGATTAAATAATCTTCATCATTTGTAACATAAAATTGCTCGACATGAAACTTTTTTCCTTTGTACGGATCAGAACCTTTGTCGGTGGGTGAGGTTTTGAATTTGCTTTTGAATTCGCTTATAGGAGTTGTTGATGCGAAGATTAATTTATTGTCGGTAAATTTTAGAAGATGAAAGTTATCCATTTTTTCATTGGCTAATTTCTGCCATTTAGCATCATAGCGATTATCACCACCTTCATAAAATCCAGGATTATAAATCGGAGCATACTCACCGAATACTTGAGCATAATTCTCGGTTGATTTAGTAGAGCTACCGCTGAAATAAATATTTCCCTTGTTCTCAAATACAGCTGTTAAAAGCATTGCATTCGAGGGACTTTTAAATTCAACCTTTGTTTTTAAATTGCCTTCTATATCATATTGAAAATAAACATAATTATTCGCGTCACCATTTCCTTTTGAAGGTGCAAATACCATTACAGTATTTTCATTTGGCAATTGGTCGCAAAATACTAATGAGTAAGCACCAGTAAGGTCAATTGGATTTTCCTTTAATTCCAGTTTATCATCAAAAAGGAGAATATAAAATTTATCAGCTTGATTTTTTTCTTTCGAATCAATTTTTGCAATCACTTGAACGCCACTTTTGTTTGGATCTTCTGATTGATACGATGCATAACCAACATACACTCTTCCATTATCATTTCTAGCTTTAATAGTTTCGTTAGAGACTATTTTTTTGATCATATAACGGGAAGTTTTATAGTTCCATGTTCGTTGTTGTACTTGTTTCGAAAGTTTTAATTTCATGCTAAGCACATCGAAAGAGGATGTGCCACCTACACTCGCAGAATAGTATGTTTTTTCAATGTCGGCATGCGGCTCTTTTTTTACTTGGACATCCTTTGTTGATAAAAATTTCAGTGAGTTATCGAAACTATATTCTTCATAATTGTCTTGCTCATCTTTTTTTTCTCCACGCATAACATAAGTAACTTTAATATTCCCATCAGCATCTTTATCTGTATCGTACATAAATCCTTTGTATGCTTTTTTAGATAATGGCTGAATTACTTCCTTTACTTCTTGAGCTTGTGCATTGAAAGCAATAAACGCTACTAATGCAATCAAGAATCTAATTTTTGCTAATAGTTTTTTCATAATTTTTTTTTGAATGTAAGAAGGTTTATCTGTAGTTTGATTTTTCAAAATTACAACTGCAAAATATCAAGATCAATTACACTTTAGTAGTAATTAATACAAGTAAAATTGACAGAACAAAAATATATTTTTAAAATTATTTATAATGTTGATTGGAACAATGCTGACAAAAAAATATTCTTGCTTAAGCCTTTTGCCCATAGATTTTATTCAACGCATCAGTACGTGAATTCACCTGTAGTTTTTCGTAAATATTACGAATGTGTTTTCTTACTGTTTCTGTGCTTATAAAAAATTTATCTGAAATTTCTTTGTAACGTAATCCTTTGGAAAGTGCTTCAAGCATTTCTTTTTCTCTTGTAGAAAGTTTTTGTAACTCAATATTTACTTCTTTAACTTGAAAGGAACTGACAATCTTTCTGGCGATATGGCTACTCATTGGTGATCCACCATGATGCAGATCAGTAATAGCATCTAATAACTTAGAAGGTTGAGTTGTTTTAGTGATGTAACCACTTGCACCAGCTTTTAGCGCGTTGAAAACAGATTCTGTATCTTCAAACGAAGTACACATCAGGAATTGTGTTTCAGGGCAGAGAGGTTTTAATAATGTTACTGCCTCAATTCCTGTCTTGCCTGGTAAATGAATATCTGCTAAAACCACATCTAACTTTAATAGTGGAATCTCTAAAATAGCCTTCTCAGCGGTTTCAAAAACATGACAACAAGAAAACCCCTCACTTCCATTTATAAGTGCCACAAGACTTTCTCGAATTTGCCTCTCATCTTCTATGATACCAACTTTTATTTCCATGTCATCAAAATTACGTTCCTGTTTTGAATTCACTATACTACAATAGTAGTATTTATGATTTTCTAATATTTGCAAGGGGAATAATCATCTTTAATGTTGTCCCTTTTTCAATAGCACTTTCAATATCAATTCTTCCTCCTGAAATACTAATTCTGTGTTTCATATTTTTAATTCCATTTCCTGAAAAGGAGTTCTCTGATTCAAAACCATTACCATTATCATTAATTGAAATGTTGAGCATATCTTTTTCAATATTTACTTTAATAGAAACACTCGTCGCACCTGAATGCTTCACTACATTATTTAATATTTCTTTCACTGCCATAAAAATATTACGGTGACTTTCTTTTAAAATTTGTGAATCTGCTATAACATCTGGATAATCATTTGTAAGTTCAATAGGAAATTCTTCTAAATAGTCTGTAGTGTATTCCCGAATACGAACAATAAGATTGTCTAGCGTACTATTATCAGGGTTTAATGCCCAAATAAGGTCGCGCATATTATCGATTAAATTTTTAGACGTTTCAGAAATAGTATTGAGTTTAGATTTTATATTTTCATTTGAATTTTTTAAAACTGTTTCCGATAAGAAATTGATTTTTGTTAATCCTGATCCTAATTCGTCATGAATATCTTTTGCAATACGAATGCGTTCATTTTCTTCCGATACTTTAATCGCATGCTGTTGTGCAATTCTACTTTTTAGTTGATAACTCTTATTCCATTGATATGCTATTCCAACAGTCATAAAAATGAGTAAAATACTAAGTGTTAGTAAGTAATTTCGCTTTTGAATTTTAATTTCTTGCTCCCGGAGGGAAAGGTTTTTTATCGTCTCATCTTTTTTTAATAAAGCAATTTCATCTAGCTGTTTGTCGGAATCATATTTCGTTTTTAATTCCGCTAACTGACCCGAACGTTCACTACTAATAAAATTAAACTTTTCTTCTTCATAGCGCTTTCTAAAGGCAATCGCTTCAGGATATTTTTGTAATTTTTCATAGGCTATAGAAATTCCATCGTACGTTTCAATAATAATTTCTGTCGCATTAATTTCCATTGATTTTTTCAAAGCATCTTGACATAGACTTAACGAACGATCATAGTCGCCAATAAGTGCATATACGTTTCCTAAGTTATTCAGGGTGGCAGCGACGATGAATTTGTCATCCTGCTTAATGGATAATGCTAAAGCTTGTTCGTAATATTTAATGGATTGAGGATATTTTTTTAAATATTTGTATACAATTGCAAGATTATTTAACGACATGGAAATTTTCCCTTCTTCATTTTTTGCAGTATATATTTCTAATGCTTTTGAATATACATCCACTGCTTTGTCGTATTTATTTTGTTGTTCGTAAACAACCCCTTGATTGTTTAAGCAATCAGCAATTAGGATGGAATCGTTTAATTTAACAGCTAATGTAGAAGCCAACTCAAAATATCTAAGGGCTGTAGAAAAATCTTTTTGTTCGGAATAAAGTGTTCCAATATTTTTTGTTGTTTTTGCAATGCGTTGCTGGTCGTTATTCTCTTCGGCAATTGATATAGATAATTGGTAATATTTGAGTGCATTTACAGATTCTCCGATCTTGGATAACGCATTTCCTAAATTATTATAAGCATTTGAAAGTTCTTTTTTATTATTTTCTTTTTTTGCAATTACTATGCTATTGGAAAAATAGATGGTTGATTTTTTGAACTCGCCATGCAAATATAAATCGGTTCCGGTTTTCATTAAACTATCGAGTACTCCTGCATTGGCAGAAGAAAAATGTAAAAGAAAATAAAGGAGAAATATTTTTTTTAATAGATGCATTTTATTTTGACTGGTATTTTGACTGGTGTTGTTTGATATTTGAAGGGAGCGTACAAATTATTTATTTTCGTAAGATAGTAAAATCATATTGGTTTCAACTTGTTGAGGATTTTGAAACAAGAATAATAAGATGCATCCAAACTGTTTTCTATTTTTGAAAATCAGTTTTATCAAGGATATCAAGCACATTATAATTATTAAAAGGCTAAGTAATATTATTAGCAGTTTAATTGGAATAGTAAAAAAATGCAAGAATTGTTAGTATGCCGTTATAATTGATTTAGCACTTAAATCGATCATATTATTTAGAAACGTATATTCGTAGAGTTAATCTTTAAAACTCACCTTATAAATCATTATGGAAAGATTTACCGGACTTATAGGTATCGCACTCATCTTTGGTATTGCATACTTAGCTTCAAATAATCGAAAGGCAATAAATTATCGTCTTGTTTTGAGTGGTGTAGGCTTGCAATTAATTATTGCAATACTCGTATTAAAAATCCCGCCTGTCACTGCTTTTTTTCAAAAATTGGGCCATGGAATGGAAAAAATTGAGCAGTTTGCACGACAAGGAGCGTCTTTTGTTTATGGAGGAATAGCCGTTTCTAAATTTGATGGAACTATTGGAAATTATATTAATGGTGGTTTTGTTTTTGCGTTCAATGTAACGTCAACTATTATTCTAGTTTGTGTTCTCGTTGCTATCTTGTATCACTTTGGTGTAATGCAACGTGTGGTTTCTGTAATTGCAAGAGCAATGAATTTTGTAATGCGCGTGAGTGGTGCAGAAGCATTAAGTAATGTTGCGAGTGCATTCGTTGGACAAGTAGAAGCTCAAGTAATGATTCGCCCATATCTTCCAACTATGACACAAAGCGAATTGCTTGCAAGTATGAGCGGAAGTTTAGCTTGTATCGCTGGAGGAATTTTAGTTGTGTACGTAAATATGGGTGCTCAGGCAGGAATGGATTTAGCTCCTAAATTAATTGCTGCAAGTTTGATGGCAGCACCTGGCGCTTTAGTAATTTCTAAAATTGTTTTTCCAGAAACAAAAGTAAGCGAGACGATGGGTAAAGTAAAGTTAGAAGTGAAAAGTCCATATATAAATGCTGTTGATGCAATTTCTCATGGAGCTGGTGATGGATTTAAAATTGCTATGAATGTAATTGCAATGTTGATTGGTTTTATTGCTTTAATTGCGATGGTTGATTGGATGTTAACCGCTGTTGCACATATCTTCAACCCATCATTTGATCTAACACTTAATTGGATCTTTGGAAAAATATTTTATCCACTTGCTTGGTCGATGGGTGTTCCTTCTGCTGATGTGAATGGCGTTGCAACATTGCTTGGACAAAAACTTTCGATTAACGAGTTCGTTGCATTTCAAAATCTTGCGCATAAAACTGTTCCTATCATTACTGAAAAAGGATTGCTTATTGTTTCTATTGCAATTTGTGGTTTCGCAAATTTTTCGAGTGTAGGAATGCAAATTGGAGGTATTGGTGAAATAGCGCCAACGCGTAGAGCAGATCTCGCTAAGCTTGGAATGAAAGCACTTCTTTGCGGTACACTAGCTTCTTATTTATCTGCTACCATTGCTGGCATATTAATGTAACTAAACTAAAAAAAAATCATAAACGGATTCTGAAAAGGATCCGTTTTTTTATGCCAATAAAATTGCTGATCTAAGAGCATTCGTCATTATAATATAAACTATTAGACGAATACAAGAATTCACTCGACGAAAATTAAACATTCAAAGAATATAATCACTTCCTTTGTTATTGAAAATTATACAAAATAAATCATGTTAAAAAGAATTGCTTCAATCATTATATTAATTGGTTTATGTGCTTCGCAGATGAGCCTTGCCGATGAAGGAATGTGGCTTCCTATGCTTATCAAACGATTGAATGAAACAGATATGCAGAAGGCTGGATTAAAATTAACTGCAGAGGAAATTTACAGTATCAATAACTCTTCACTTAAAGATGCGATTGTTTCTTTTGGAGGTTTTTGTACTGGAGAAATGGTTTCTGAACAAGGGTTATTATTTACGAATCATCATTGCGGTTTCGATTATGTACAAAATCATAGTACTGAAGCACACGATTATATCACTAATGGTTTTTGGGCAATGAATAAGAGTGAAGAGCTTACGAATCCTGGCCTAACTGCATCATTTCTTATTCGAATGGATGATGTAACAACTCGCATTAAATCAATGATGATTGATACGATGAGTGAACCAACAAGAATGGAGGTATTTGCTAAGGCAACAAAACAACTACAAGAAGAAAATTCTGAAAAGGGTCGTTACCGTGTAGATGTAAAATCATTTTTGCAAGGCAATGAATTTTACATGTTCGTGTATGAAGTATTCAAAGATGTTCGACTTGTTGGCGCACCACCAAAAGCAATTGGTAATTATGGAGCCGATACTGATAACTGGATGTGGCCTCGTCATACTGGAGATTTCTCTGTTTTTCGTGTGTATATGTCGCCAGATGGAAAGCCTGCTGAATATTCAAAAGATAATATTCCATTTAAGCCAAAGCATTTTTTACCTGTTAGTCTTGCTGGAGTAAATAAAGATGATTTCACTATGATTTTAGGATATCCAGGAAGAACCGATCGTTATCGTGCATCGAATGGTGTGAGGATGGATATTGAACAAAGTAATCCTGCAACAGTAAAAATTCGCACACTAAAATTAGATTTGATGAAGAAAGAAATGGAAGCGGTTGATACTGTTCGCATCATGTATGCATCCAAGTATGCGCGCGTAAGTAATTATTGGAAATATTTTATTGGAGCAACAAAAGGTTTAAAACGCATGCATGTTGTTGATCAAAAGGAAGCACAAGAAAAAGATTTTAATACATGGGCAAATACTACAACGGAGTTAAAGCAACATTACGGAAATGTTACTTCAAACCTTACGAATGCTTATACGGAAATGATGAAGTTTAACATCGCAAAAGTATATTTTCAAGAGGCTGTTATGGGAACGGAGATTCTTCCTTACGCATATAGTTTTTCTGGATTAGCAAAGATTTTGGAAAATAAAGATGCCAAAGAAGAAGACATTAAAAAAGCTGTTATTCCTCTGTTAAAAGCAAGTGAAGATTATTTTTCCGAGTACAGTGTTAACACAGATAAAAAAATAGTTGCTGGTTTGTTAGATATGTATAATAAAGATGTTTCTGTTAGTCAGCAAGCGCCTTACTTCATTAAAATAGTAAGCAAATATGATGGAGATATGAATAAGGTAGCTGATAATATTTTTAAACATAGTTTATTTACGAATGAAACTTTTGTAAAAAAGTTTCTTGAAAAACCAAGTTTAAAAGAATTGAAAAGGGATCCGGCATACGCTTTAATTTCTGAAATTTATACGCATTACATTGCAACGATTCGCGGAAATATAAGAACGCAGCAAAACATCATCGATAAAAATATGAGGTACTATGTTGAAGGATTACGTTTGATGAGTCCTGATAAAAAGTTTTATCCAGATGCGAATGGTACGATGCGTGTTAGTTATGGAAAGGTTGAAGATTATTATCCTAGGGATGCTGTCTATTATAATTATTATACAACAATGGATGGATTGATGGATAAGATGGATAAATCAAATGATGAATTTAATTTATCAGACAGAATGGTGGATCTTTATAAGAAAAAGGATTATGGAAACTATGGACAAAATGGTGTTTTAAAAATTGATTTCATTACTACGAATGATATTACAGGAGGTAATTCGGGCAGCCCAGTTATAAATGGAAAAGGAGAATTAATTGGGTTAGCCTTTGATGGAAATTGGGAAGCGATGTCGGGTGACATCTCCTACGATCCAAATTATAAGCGAACAATTTGCGCAGATGTACGATATGTTTTATGGGTTATTGATAAATATGCTGGTGCTGGATATCTTCTTAACGAACTTAAAATAATGCATTAATAATTGTAGGTTATATTTCAAAGGACTAATTCTCATTGAGGGTTAGTCTTTTTTTATGATTGAATAACGAATGTTTTATTGAGTAAATAATGCCTCATCTAGTATGAATAATAGTTCTTACAACAAATAGCTTTTGAAAGGATGGTAACTGAAATTTAACTTTCATATCATTGTTTTTTAATCACAATAATTGCGTATTTTCGGAGTTTAAATGTATACTTTGATACGAATTACTTCTATATTTCTACTAACGTATTATCTAATTGGTAATCTCTGTTTGCCCCAAGGTGATTTTTCATCGTTGACTGAATTAAAGGAAATGTATGATCATTGCAAAGCAACAGAAGATCATGATATGACAGTGGTCGATTTTATTACTGATCACCTTATCAATTTTGATTGTTTAATCGACAACCACAATAAAGGAGATCTACAAAAGTCACATACTTCGCTACAGTATCATCATCAAGCGCAAAATTATTTTTTAACAAAAAAATTTATCGTTGATACGGAAGTATGTTCAGTTTCAAAAGAAGATCTTCCAACTTTTCAAGTAAGAATTTATTATTCTAATTTTCGATCTTCTGTATTTCGCCCACCGATAGTTTAAGTTTATTTTAATGCAGAATTTATTTGTTATATAAATTCAATGAAACGCTAATCTTTAATAAAAAAAATCATGAAAAGAATAATCTTAATAGTATCAAGCATTGTAATAATGTTCAACTGTTCCTTCGCTGGAACACCTCCAACATCTGTATCAAAATCGTTTGGAAAAAAGTTCCCTACAGCAACAAAAGTAAGCTGGGGTAAAGAGGGCGCGAAAGAGTGGGAAGCAGAATTTACGTTGGATGGAAAGAAGATTTCTGCCAACTTCGGATTAGATGGAAAGTGGTTAGAGACGGAAACAGAAATTCCAATTGCTAGTTTGCCAAAAGCAGTTACAGAAGCAATTACTTTAAAGTATCCAGGTTGTGTAATTAAAGAAGCTGATAAAACGGATACTGCTAAGCACGGACTAATCTACGAAGCAGATATTAAATCGGGTGGTCGTAAGATGGAAGTTGCTTATAAAGAAGACGGAACACCTGTTAAAGAATAAATTTATTTACTCGCCTCTATTACATATTTGAGAATAGAGGCGAGTTTATGTATTTTTATTTTTCATCAAGCACCTATTCAAATACTCATTGGTCTGAGATGAATTCTACTACATGAAAAAATTAATTCTTTTACTCTTTATATCGGGTGTATTCGCAGCTTGTAAAAAAGAAAAGTCAAATCAACCAGATTATTTTATCTTCGGACGAAATTCTGATTTTTGTATAGATGATTGTTCAAAATTCTTTTTAATTATAAATGGAAAGATCTATCCCGATAGTACTTCTGGTCTAGTTCTTCCTCTCGTGTTTTCTACTGTTCCACTTACTTTAACAAAATATAATTTAGCACTTCCACTTCTAATAAATTTTCCTGCGTATTTAACGAATTATGCGAATGCAACATTTGGTTGTCCTCAATGCATTGATCAAGGAATAATTTATATTGAACGAAGAGATAATGGTGTTAAAACTGTTTGGAGAATTGATCCGATATTAGATTCGATTCCTGTTCAAATTCAACCATACATTCAAAGCATGACTATGATTGTTGGTCAATTGTAATTCTCATTTTTAATTAGAATAAATTTTTTAGAAGATAAATCAACCTCGAATAATTTTTTTTAATCTTAAATCATTAAGAGTTAAAGGAAGGGTATCATTCATATTTTTATAGGCTATCACTTCGCATATTGTTGCCCAATGATCGCCCGCATCTACCCAGTTTAAAACAGATAAATGAATTAGTGCGCAGGCTTCTTGCAATACATGGAATTCATTCCACATCATTAGTGGAGCTTTAAGTTTTGTAATTTTATCAATAGAGGTTCCACTTGATTTTCCTAATAAATTTACTAACCGATATTGATTGAATGATAAAAGTTGTAAAATAAAATTTGGATGCATCATCACATTTGTTAATGTGCACGTGTTCTTATAAATCCCTACAACAAATCGTTTAGGGTGCATCGAAATTGCGGTAACATACGTACAGATGTTCATGTTGTTTTTAGTTTCGTTGAAAGAGGAAACACTATAAACGGGAGCATCGATACGGTTCCAAGGTTTTTTTCTAGTCATTAATTTTTTGCTAATTCTCTTTGTGCTATTTCTTGCAAAGAATTGAAACGTTCAGGAATCATTTTGTTCACTTGATGAACCATCATACTCATACGTGGATTCTTTGAAAATAATTGTTGATGTTTATGAATGAAATTCCAGTACAATGCGTCCCACGTTACACACCAATCTCCTTTCTTGTAATCACTCATTTTTGAAATATAATTTGATCCAGAAATATATGGCTTCGTACTCATGAATCCGCCATCTGCAAATTGACTCATGCCAAAAACATTAGGCACCATTACCCAATCGTAAGAGTCGATAAATAGTTCCATAAACCATTTGTATACTTCTTCGGGATCGAATTCGGAAAGAAGCATATAATTTCCAAGTACCATTAAGCGTTCAATATGATGACAGTATGCATGCGATTTCAATTTACTTATTGCATCATCTATCGGAGGTATTCCAGTTGTGCCATCATAAAATGATTTTGGAATTTTTCGATGATGATTCCAATAATTTCTCTTCCTCACTTCAACTCCTTTAAGCACATAAACTGCTCTGATAAATTCGCGCCATCCTAACACTTGCCTGATAAAACCTTCTAATGAATTTAACGGAATTTTATTTTTATCTGCACAAATTATTGCTTTTTCAATTAATTGTGTTGGCTCAAGTAATCCAATATTGAGCATTGGTGTTAAGATGCTGTGAAATAAAAATGTATTGTCTTTCGAAATTGCATCTTGATAAATTCCATAATTCTGAAACCGTTCTTTTAGAAATACATCGAGCCATTTTTCAGCATCGTGATGTGTAACTGGATAAATAAATGATTCCGTTTTCCCAAAATTATTCGAAAAATTTGTTTCAACGTATGCTAATGCTTCATCAATAAATTTATTATTATTATTTTTCGGTAATGAAGGAACATCGATACTTGAAGGAATTTTATTTCTATTCTCCATATCGTATGTCCATTTTCCTCCAGTTGGTTTTTTGTCGGTGATTAATATGTCGAAGCGCTTTCGTTGCTCAACATAAAAATCAGTTTGAAAAAATCGTTTTTTATCTTTGAAATAATCTGATAAATAATTTTGTGTGTTAATAAAATTCGGACTTTCATTCTTTACAAGCTTAATATCGTTTAGTGATGCATAACGATTTATTCTTTTATCAAGAAGATAATCTACTACATCACAATAATGAATTGACGTAACACCGCTTTTTTTGAAATGTTCAAATAATGATTTTGTTTTGGCTAAAGGATCATTGCATTCGATATAAATTACTTTGTAATTTTTTAAGGTCATCTGATCCGCATAGTATTTCATAGAGGCTCTGTGCAATATCAATTTCTGCTTGTGAAAATTATATTGACTAAAATATAGTGGGTCTTCTATTAGCCAAATCTCACGAGATGTATCAACTGAAGGATGGTCTTTAAATAATTGATGTGGAAAAATTAATGTTATTTCTTTCATGATTTATTAACAAAGTGAGAAGACAATTGTTAAGTACAGCATGGAAAAACTTAAAGATAAGCATGTACTCATTGTAGGTGCAACAGGAGGTATTGGCGAACAAACGGTGAAGCAGCTTACTCAATCGGGTGCCATTGTTTACGCGACAAGCAGAGATTTAGATCGCTTAGCAACATTTACTTCAAAATATGGTCTCCCTACTTCACGTCAATTTGAAATGGATATTACTTCCTCTCAAAATATCCATGATATAGCCAACAAAATTCATCTAACCATTCCTGCAATTGATATACTCGTAAACGCTGCTGGAATTGGAATAATAAAACCATTTGAGCAACTTACGGATGCTGATTTTAGAAAATCAATTGATGTAAATCTAATAGGTGCATTTAATTTATTGCAAGCATTTCTTCCAGCTATGAAAGTGCAAAAGAAAGGATTGATAATTAATATACCAGGAGTTTTAGGAAAGACGCCAATGGCTGGTGCGGCTGCTTATGCTGCTAGTAAATATGGATTAAATGGAATGATGAAATCGCTTCGAGAAGAATTAAAGCGAACAGATATCAGAATCACACAATTGTTTTTAGGAGGTGTTGATTCTACTTTTTGGGATACCATTGATTTAAGAGTTCAACGAGATAAAATGATACTTGCTGAAGAAGCTGCTAAAGCAATATGGTTTTTATGTCAACAACCAATATCAGGAGTAGTTTCTGAAATGGTGATTCAGCCATTTAATCATCAAGTAATTTAAAACCTTATTAAAAATTTAACATGTCGATTGTATTAAGCAGAGTGGATATTGACAGGATTATTGAAATGGCATGGGAAGATCGAACACCCTTTGATGCTATTGAAAATCAGTTTGGGTTAAACGAATCGATGGTCATTCGTTTGATGCGTACTGAAATGAAACGTAGTAGTTTTAATATGTGGAGAGAAAGGGTTCAAGGAAGAGGAACAAAGCATGTAGCAAAAAAACAGGAGGATGTTGATCGGTTTAAATGTAGTCGTCAGCGAATGATTAGTAATAATAAAGTTAGTAAACGATAAGAATATTTTGGAAATATAAATTCTTGGAATTTTTTTTAAATAACTTCGGATCAATTCCTTTGCACTATCATTTTCTGATGTAGATTAGCAATCTTAATTTCAATTAAAATGAATCTATATTTAGAAATCACGTTAAGGACTTGCGCAGTTTATTTATTTATAGTTGCCGCCATTCGATTGTTTGGCAAAACGGAATTAGCGCAGCTTTCGGTAACGGATTTGGTTTTTATTTTGCTCATCAGTAATTCTGTCCAAAATGCGATGGTTGGTCCAGATAGTAGTCTTGGCGGTGGATTAATAGCCGCATCCAGTTTGTTTATTTTGAACAGCATTATTAAGCGATTAACTTTTAAAAATAAGGCTATCAATAAATTTTTGCAAGGCGAACCAATCATGTTAGTACACAATGGTATTTTGTTAGAGGCACATCTAAAAAAAGTGAAGATCACTCATGAGGAGTTGAATGCTGCAATTCGAGAACATGGCGTAACGGATGTATCTCATGTGAACCTTGCAATATTAGAAGCTGATGGAAACATTTCCATTTTATCTGATGATTTTCAAAAGCGAACTGTTAAACGCAGAAAGGCACATCGAACCATTCAAAAGGAACTTTAACGCTATATTGAATCACAAACTTTCAAAGGTCTGGAAGGCGAACGTCATCATTAACGATGAAAGCTGTAGTGTAACGATCGCCAATCTTCTTTAAAAATCCTTGTGCTTCGAGCCTCGTTTTAAAATCTCCAACACGCACTTTAAAATTGGGTTGATGGTAAACCAGATATGCCCCAACTTGTGGAAAGGTGCTTGTAAAATCTGATTTTAACTCTTGAGCTTTAGCTCTTTCCGAACCAAAATAAATTTGAATGCGATATCCTGGCATACTCATTTTTGCCGCGTTTATCTTTTTATGACGCTCAACAAGCAGATTTGCAAGACTATCCTGCTTGTGCGAAATCTTTTCTTGTGCTTTTGATAAAGTAGGGAAGCTACATAATCCAAAAAGTAAAAGGACGAGCACGGTTGTATTTCTCATGTTCCAAAAGTAAAGAAACCATAGATTTTTCTTGTGGAACCAAACTAATTTTTCAAGAAAAAGACCTTCACAACTTAGATCGAATATAAATTTTAAATTTTCTGCTCAGTTTTATGGGTTCGCGAATTAGTTTGTGCTATTTTTGGCGACGGGAAAAAAGACTTTTAATGTCAGAAATGAGTAAAAAAATCCTTCTTCCACAAACGTCTAAACAATCTAATATGTTGCGTTACGTACCGAGGTGCCTGAGTTTCACGCTTTTAGCGTTTATTCTGAACGTGATTACCTTATCTCCAAGCATTGCTCAGCCGAATGGTGAAGCACTGTTTAAGCAAAATTGTACTTCCTGCCATGTGGTGGGTGATAACAAGGTAGTTGGTCCAGGATTAAAGAATGTCCACAAAAAACAAAGCGATGAATGGCTTTTGACGTGGATAAAGAATTCGCAAGCCTTCATTAAATCTGGTGATCCAGATGCAGTGAAGATCTACGAAGAATTCAATAAAATTGCGATGCCAGCATTTGCATTGAAGGACGATGAGATTAAATCGATTATCGCTTATATTAAAACCGAAAGTGATAAAGCTCCTGTTGTTGCTCCTGCTGCTGCTGCTGCAGGAAGTGGTGCAACTGCTGAAGAGTCGAAAGAGACATCGCCACTTGTATACTTATTAGTTTTAGTTCTTATTATTGGATTATATTCTATTTTAAATAGAGTCCAAAAAGGGTTAGAGCGCGTTGTTCGTCAGCGTGACGGTGAGGCAGAACCTGTTGTTTTAAAAGGTAAAGCAAGAACAAAGAGCTGGATTCGTGAACACAAAAAACTTATCGCTATTTTATTAATTGTAGGGATGGTTTATGGAAGTGTTAAAGGATGGGATGCATTAGCAGGAATCGGAATTTCACAAGGATATCAGCCTGATCAACCGATTAAGTTTTCTCATAAGCTACATGCAGGAACTAATAAAATTGATTGTCGTTATTGCCATTCAGGAGCAGAAAAAGCTAAGCATGCAAATATTCCTTCTGCAAACGTTTGTATGAATTGTCATAAGTACATTCAGTCAGGACCACAATACGGAACTGAAGAAATTTCAAAGATTTATAAAGCTATTGATTGGGATCCAGCAAAAGGAGTTTATGGTATGAACCAAAAACCCATTCAATGGGTTCGAATTCACAACTTGCCAGACTTAGCTTATTTCAACCATGCTCAACACGTAAAAGTTGGTAAGGTTGAATGCCAAACTTGTCATGGACCAGTTCAAGAAATGGAGCAAGTGAAGCAGTTTTCTCCTCTTACAATGGGATGGTGTATCAATTGTCATCGCAATACAGAAGTTAAAATGGAAGGCAATGGCTACTACACAAAATTACATACCGATTTATTGAAAAAATATGGTCCACAAGCTAAACTTACGGTTGATAAAATCGGTGGTTTGGAATGTGCCCGTTGTCATTATTAATAAGGGACATAGTCCTGATCTGATCATTAACGTATCAACAGTAATTTGCCATAATAATTAGTATGGAAAAAAAATATTGGAAAGGTGTCGAAGAACTGAATAACAGTCCTGAATTTACGCGCCTTCGCGACAATGAGTTCTTCGAAAATTTGCCGATCGATGAGTTGCTTCAAAATAAAGCATCATCAACGTCTTCAACTTCTCGTCGTGACTTTTTAAAGTTTCTTGGTTTCGGTGTGGCGGCAGCTTCACTTGCAGCATGTGAAGCTCCTGTAAAAAAGGCGATTCCTTATGTTGTAAAGCCAGAAGAAATTACCTATGGGATTCCAGATTATTATGCTTCTGCATTTTTTGATGGTAATGATTACTGTAGCGTTTTAGTAAAAACACGCGAAGGTCGTCCAATAAAAATTGAAGGAAACAAATTATCATCAGTAACAAATGGCGGAACCAATGCTCGTGTTCAAGCATCTGTTTTAAGTTTATATGATTCTGCTCGATTAACATCGCCTTTATCAGCTAAGAAAAAAGCGACTTGGAGTGAAGTAGATGCAGCAATAACAAGTAAACTCTCGCAATCAGCAGCAGCTGGTAAAAAAATTGTGATTTTGAGTAGCACATTGCCAAGCCCAACTACTAAAAAAGTTGTTGCTGAATTTTCTGCAAAATATCCTACTACAGAACATATCGTTTATGATGCTGTTTCTTATTACGGATTATTAAAAGGTAATGAGCTTTCTTTTGGCAAATCAATGATTCCGTCTTATCGTTTTGATAATGCAGAAGTGATTGTGAGTTTTGCTGCTGATTTTCTTGCAACATGGCTTTCACCAATTGAATTCGCTCGTCAATATGCGATCACTCGTAAGTTGAGAGATGGTAAGAAAAACATGTCACGTCATATTCAATTTGAATCAACACTTTCGTTGACTGGTTCGAATGCCGACAATAGATATAAATTAAAACCTAGTCAGCTTTCATCTGCTGTAGCAAATCTTTATAATAAAATTGCTGCTGCAACTGGTGGAGCTTCTGTTTCTTCTTCTGCGACTCCACAAGATAAAGCAATTGAAAAAGTTGCTCAAGAATTGTTGAATGCAAAAGGGAAAAGTCTTGTTGTTAGCGGCTCGAATGATCCTAACGAGCAAGTATTAGTTAATGCAATCAATCATTTATTAGGCAATTATAATAGTACGATTAATGTCAATCAAGAATGTAATTTGCGTGCAAGTAATGATGCAGCTGTGATTGAGTTAATGAGTAAAATGAATGCTGGTGAAGTAGGAACAATTATTTTCTGGAATGCAAATCCTATTTATTCTTTGCCAAATAGTAAAGATTTTCAAGCAGCGCTTTCTAAAGTAGGAACGAAGGTTTCTTTTGCTGATCGTGAAGATGAAACAGCGCAATTTTGCGATTATGTTGCTCCTGAACATCATTACTTAGAATCATGGAATGACTTAGAGCCTTATAAGGGTTATTTCAATCTTGTTCAACCTACAATTCGTCCGCTTTTTGATACGCGTCAACCGCAAGAGAGTTTGATGAAATGGGCAGCAATGCCACAGGCAGATTACTATTCGTATTTAGAAGAAAATTGGAAGAGTAATATATATAGAATGCAAACTGGAGTTACTTCCGGACAAGCATTTTGGACGCAGTCACTTCGCAATGGAGTTTTTGAAGTAGCGGTAACAGCTGCTTCTGCACCAGCGTTTACAGGTAATGTTCAAGATGCGGCATCGAAGATTACGAAGCCAGGAACAGGAGTTGAATTAGTAATGTATGAGAAAACGGGTATCGCTAATGGTGCTCATGCAAATAATCCTTGGTTACAAGAGTTTCCTGATCCGATTTCTAAAGTGTGTTGGGATAATTATTTTGCCATTCTTCCTTCGTATGCAGCCAAAATGGGTTTCAAACAAGGTAATGTTATAGAAGTAAAAGTTGGAAACGTATCAGTAAAAGGTCCAGTATTATTGCAACCAGCAATGGCTGAAGAAACAATTGCCATTGCAGTTGGATACGGACGAACAAATGTTGGAAAAGCAGGAAATGGTGTTGGAGTAAATGCATATCCTTTAGTAACGATTGCAAATGCATCAATGAAATATTATACTGCTGCCACAGTAAGTAAAACTGTTGAAGATGATTATCCATTAGCTGCAACACAAACACATCATACTATGATGGGTCGTGAAATTGTGAAGGAGACTACTTTATCAGCATGGTTAAAAGATGCGAAAGCAGGAAATCCTGAGGAGATGATAGAAACTCCTTATGGAAAGAAAAAAGTGGAGGATGTTGATTTATGGGCTTCACAAAAGAACCCAGGATTTGATCGTCCGAACCATTCATGGGGATTAGGAATTGATTTAAATGCATGTATTGGTTGTGGCGCTTGCGTTGTAGCTTGTAATGCTGAAAATAATGTTGCTGTTGTAGGGAAAGACGAAGTAATGCGTTCACGTGAAATGCACTGGATACGTATCGATCGTTACTATAGTAGTGATGTAACAAAAGAGAATGCTGGTGAGAAAGGATTAGGCAAGTTAGATATGTATGGCGAAATGGAAAAGCCTGCAGCAGAAAATCCTGATGTTGTTTTTCAACCAGTAATGTGTCAGCATTGTAATAATGCTCCATGTGAAACGGTTTGTCCCGTTGTTGCAACAACACATAGCTCGGAAGGTTTGAATATGATGGCGTATAACCGTTGTGTTGGAACGCGCTATTGTGCGAATAACTGCCCTTATAAAGTTCGTCGTTTCAACTGGTTTGAATACACGAATAATGAGAAGTTCCCATATACTATGACTGACAATCTTGGTAAGATGGTATTGAATCCTGATGTTGTGGTACGTTCACGTGGAGTAATGGAAAAATGCTCGATGTGTGTTCAACGTATTCAGTATGGTAAGTTGGAAGCTAAGAAAGCCGGTCGTCGTCCTTTGGATGGAGAGATCAATACCGCTTGTGCACAATCTTGTCCTACCAATGCATTAGTGTTTGGTGATTACAACGATCCACAAAGTGAAGTGAATAAGTTGGCTGTTGATGGCAGATCATATCATCTCTTAGCGGAGATCAAAGTGAAGCCTGGTGTATTCTATCAAACAAAAGTTCGTAACAAAGAAGAGGGCAAAGAAGCCTAGTAGCAAAATATTAATTACAATTTCAAAGAAACCATACGACTCTTATGCATAAAGAATCGGAACTCCGTCCACCATTAATCCTCGGAGACAAAACCTGGCACGACATCACAGAAGATGTTTGTCGCCCGGTGGAATCGAAAGCCAACAAGTGGTGGTGGCTCGCTTTCAGTTTAGCTGTAGCCGCATTACTTTGGTGGATCGTTGCAGTATCCTATACCCTCGGAACTGGGCTTGGTGTTTGGGGATTAAATAAAACCGTAGGTTGGGCATGGGATATCACCAATTTCGTTTGGTGGGTAGGTATCGGTCACGCGGGTACTTTGATCTCTGCGATCTTATTATTATTTCGTCAGAAATGGAGATTATCAATTAATAGATCAGCGGAAGCGATGACGATTTTTGCCGTAATCTGCGCCGCAACATTTATCGTTACACACATGGGTCGTCCATGGGTTGCATATTGGCCAATTCCACTTCCGAATCAATTTGGATCGTTATGGGTAAACTTTAACTCTCCACTTGTTTGGGACGTTTTCGCGATCTCTACTTATTTCACAGTATCATTAGTGTTTTGGTATACAGGATTGATTCCAGATTTCGCTGTTATTCGAGAAAGAGCCACTACAAAATGGCGTAAGCGTATTTATACTTTATTAAGTTTTGGATGGGTAGGATCAGCAAAAAACTGGCAGCGTTTTGAAGAAGTTTCCTTAGTGCTTGCAGGTATTTCTACACCACTTGTACTTTCGGTTCACTCTGTAGTATCGATGGATTTCGCAACATCATTAGTACCGGGATGGCATACAACAATTTTCCCTCCTTACTTTGTTGCGGGAGCTGTATTCTCAGGATTTGCAATGGTGCAAACGTTACTTATTATCGGTCGTAAAGTTTTAGGTCTTGAAGATTATATTACCATCTATCACATTGATATGATGAACCGCGTAATCTTGATAACAGGATCGATTGTAGGTGTTGCATACATAACAGAATTCTTCATCGCATGGTATTCAGGAGTTGAATATGAACAATATGCTTTTATCAATCGTGCAACGGGTCCTTATTGGTGGGCATACTGGAGTATGATGACGTGTAACGTTATCACACCACAGTTATTTTGGTCTACCAAATTACGTGAGAGTGTATTTGCAACATTTATCATTTCTATCTTTGTTAACATCGGTATGTGGTTCGAGCGTTTTGTAATTATTGTTACCTCACTACATCGTGATTACATTCCGTCAAGTTGGACGATGTATCATCCAACTTGGGTTGAAGCGGGAATCTTTATTGGATCACTCGGATTATTCTTTACATGCTTCCTATTATTTGCTCGTGTATTCCCTGTGATTGCAATGAGTGAATTGAAAACGATTATCAAATCTTCTTCAGAAGGATCAAAGAAGAAACATGCTAAATCAGTAACGCAAGAAGTTAACGTATGAGCGCTGCATCAAAGAAATTAGTTTACGGCATCTTCCAAGATGATGACGTAGTATTACAGGCTATTGCTACCCTAAAGAAAAAGGGATTGAATGTGAAAGATGTATTTTCTCCATTTCCGATTCATGGTATGGACGAAGCATTAGGATTAAAGAGAACTCGTATTGCTATCTGTTGTTTTATCTACGGAGTTATTGGTTGCAGTTTAGCATTATTGATGGTTTACTACATGAACATTCTGGATTGGCCAATGGATATTGGTGGTAAGCCGAGTTTTGCGTTTTATAAAAATCTACCAGCATTTATTCCAGTAACATTTGAAACAACAGTATTATGTGCAGCACATGGAATGGTAATTACTTTTTATCTACGAAGTAAATTGCTGCCAGGTGTTGAGCCTCATATTATTCATCCGCGTATGTCAGACGATCATTTCGTGATGGCAGTACAGGTGAATACAGAGGCTGAAATAGCAAACGTTGAAGCACAGTTGATGTCGGCTGGTGCAGTGAGTGTTCAAAAATAGAATCAGTAAATATTTCACCCTAGAAATCTGGGATATGAATAAAACAGTAGTACTTCTTTGCGCAATGATCGTGTCAGGCATCACGCTGATGACCTCTTGCAGTAAGGATCCTAAAAAAGCCGGCTTAGAGTATATGCCCGACATGTACCGATCACCTTCTTACGAAGTGTATTCGCCGAATCCATTGTTTAAGGATAGCCTGAGTATGCGTCTTCCTGTAGCAGGATCAATTCCTACTAACTTTGTTTTCTTCGATTATCCGAATACAACGGATGGTTATGAAGCGGCTAGTCGTGATGTAAAAAATCCATTGGAAAGCACTCCTGAAAATTTAGCAGAAGGAAAAAGATTGTATGAAATTTTCTGTGTCCATTGTCATGGAAGCAAAGGACAAGGTGATGGAAGTATTGTAGCATTGGGTAAGTTTCCACCACCACCATCGTATTCAAAAGGAGCATCATCGCGTGGAGGATTAATGAAAGATCTTACTGATGGTAAAATTTATCATACGATTACTTACGGAGTAAATTTGATGGGTTCACATGCATCACAAATAAATCCTACAGAACGTTGGAAAGTTGTTCAATATATTCATGAATTACAACATGATGGAGAACCAACAACGGCAACTGCAGATAGTACAAAAGCAACAACAGATCCTACCAAGGCAACAGCCATGGCTAAATAAAATAGTACCTACTACGATTTATTAAATAATGGGACATCATTCACACGATATAGAGGTAACGAGCACTTCGCCTTACGAATTTAAGAGCAGAAACCGAATGATAGCAATCGCTATGATTGTTATCGGTATAATTGCAATCGTTGCACAGTTTATTACTCATCATGAACAAACATGGGGAAATCTCCTCATGAATAACTTTCTTCTTCTTGACTTTACTCTTGGAGCTACCTTCTTCCTTGCTTTGCAATATGTTGCAGAAGTAAGTTGGAGCACTGTTATTAAACGTCCGATGGAAGCCTTAGGACTCGTTCTTCCTGTAGTAGGAATAATTATGTTGGTAATTATATTTTTTGGAGGCAGTCATCTTTATCATTGGATGGATGCCACATTAACTGATCCGAAATCACCTAATTTTGATAAGGTAATTGAAGGCAAAAGCGCATATTTAAATACGCCGTTTTTCTGGATAAGAGCAATACTGTATTTCGTTATCTGGACATACGGAATAAAATTAATGCGTAAGAATTCGTTGTTGATGAATGAAAGCAATTCCAAAGAAGTGTGGATTAAAACACGTCGTTTTGCATGTGGGTTCTTAGTTTTGTTTGCTGTTACCGAATCAACAATGGCTTGGGATTTTATAATGTCGCTTGACGCGCATTGGTTCAGTACTTTATTTGGATGGTATGCTTTTTCCGGAATATTTATTACTAGCCTTGTTGGAATAACATTTACTGTTACTTATTTGAAATCGAAAGGTTATTTAGCAGAAGTTAATAATAATCACCTTCAGGATCTTGGTAAATTTATTTTCGCATTCAGCATTTTCTGGACCTATTTATGGTTCTGTCAGTTCATGCTTATATGGTATGCTAATCTTCCGGAAGAAGTAACGTATTTTATGATACGTCAAGATCATTATCGCGGATTGTGGTTAGGATCATTCTTTATCAATTTCATTTGTCCGTTTATCATATTAATGTCGCGCGATGCGAAACGTAAACCACGTTTGATAATGGCAATGTGTATTTTATTATTCATTGGTCATTGGATGGACACTTATATTATGGTTATTCCCGGAGCAATGGTTACCGCATCTCATCATCTTGGCGAAGGTCATCCTCAGATCTATGGAACAATTACATGGATGGAGATAGGGACAACAATTGGATTTCTTGGATTATTAATTTATCTCGTTCAACATAACCTTAGTAAAGCTCCACTTGTTATTAAAAATGATCCATTGATGAATGAGAGTCTTCATCATGCTATCTAATATTTAAAATTATAAATCAGAATTCTTCAATATTTAACTTGACATGAATCTCTTGCTAATACTTATTATCGTTTTCAGTATCCTGGTGCTGGTGCGACTTGCCAATGTAGCACAGTTGGCAGCAAAGCTTTCTGATGAAAGCGATGAAGCAGAACAGGACAAAGACAATCGCATGAACGGCATTGGATTGATGATCTTTCTTTGGGGAGGTTTGATATTGATGCTTTATATGATTTTACGTTACAAAGCTTATATGCTTCCAGTATCAGCATCAGAGCATGGTGTTGAGATCGACAAATTAATGAATACAAATTGGGTAGTGTTGTTTATCGTTTTCGTGATCACTCAAGTATTATTATTTTCTTTTGCATTCAAATACAGATTCAATAAAGAACGTCGTGCCTTTTTCTTTCATGACAATAATAAGCTAGAAGTAATCTGGACTATCATTCCAACAATTGTACTTGCTGCATTAATCACAACAGGATTATCAGAATGGAATAGCATCACTGATTATGCAAAGAGAAAGGAAGGATTGTTGATTCAAGTTTATGGAAAGCAATTCGATTGGACGGTTCGTTATGCTGGTAAGGATAATAAATTAGGAGAATCTTATTTCAGAAGAATTAATGATACCAATCCATTAGGTGTTGATTCGTTAGATGTAAATGCTAATGATGATTTAACAGCTCGTGAAATGTATTTACCAGTGGGTGTTCCCATTGAGTTAGCAATCAATTCACGCGATGTACTTCACTCCGTTTTTCTTCCTCACTTTAGAGTACAGATGAATGCTGTTCCCGGCATGACAACACGATTTAGTTTTAAGCCAACAATTACTACGGCTAAGATGCGTGAAATCACAGGGAATCCTAAGTTTGATTATATCTTACTTTGCAATAAGATTTGCGGAGTAGCACATTATAATATGAATATGAAAGTGGTAGTAGTGGAGCCTGCTGATTTCAAAGAATGGTTGAAATCGCAAAAGCCAGTATTTGAAAATGCTGTGGCACCGGCAACACAATCAGCTTCAGAAAAACCAAATGAAAAGAAAATTGTTGCATTAAAATAACAACATTATTTTTTGACTTGTTTAGCGTTCGTCATAAATTAGAAAGTAGAAAAAACAATTAATCACATGGAAGTGAATCAGCATAGCAGCGAGGCACACGTCACCGAAACGGACGATCACGCTCACGGCCATGCCCACCACGATGATCATCATGATCATGTAGAGAATTTCTGGACCAAGTATTTGTTTACCACAGATCATAAAATGATCTCAAAACAATTTCTTGTTACAGCTATTGGGATGGCATTTATTGCGATGTTTATGTCGCTCATTTTTCGTTTACAGTTAGCTTGGCCTGACACTAAATTTCCTTTCCTTGAAGGGTTTTTAGGAAAGTGGGCAAAGGACGGTGTTCTCGATCCTGGATTTTATCTGGCATTGGTAACCATCCACGGAACCATCATGGTTTTCTTTGTTCTTACAGGTGGATTAAGTGGTACGTTTTCTAACTTACTCATTCCTCTTCAAGTAGGAGCACGTGATATGGCCTCAGGAGTTCTGAATATGTTATCCTTTTGGTTCTTTGCAGTATCAAGTGCCGTAATGCTTTCCTCCTTATTTATCGAAACAGGACCAGCATCAGCAGGATGGACAGTTTATCCTCCGTTAAGTGCATTGCCGCAAGCAATATCAGGCTCAGGATTAGGAATGACCTTGTGGTTGATTTCTATGGTATTGTTTATTGCTTCTGCATTGTTAGGAGGTATCAATTACATCGCAACAGTTCTCAACTTACGTACAAAGGGAATGTCGATGACACGCTTGCCATTAACAATTTGGGCATTCTTAGTTACTGCAATTCTTGGTGTACTTTCTTTCCCTGTCTTATTCGCTGCATCTTTATTATTAGTGATGGACAGAAGTTTCGGAACGAGTTTTTACTTGAGTGATATCTTCATCGACGGAGCACCATTGGAGCACGTAGGAGGATCGCCAGTATTGTTCCAGCATTTATTCTGGTTCTTAGGTCACCCTGAAGTATACATCGTGTTATTACCTGCATTAGGTTTAGCATCTGAAGTAATTTCTACAAATGCTCGTAAGCCAATCTTCGGTTACAAAGCAATGATCGGTTCGATATTAGTAATTGCATTCTTATCGTTCATCGTTTGGGGTCATCACATGTTTATTACTGGTATGAATCCTTTCCTAGGATCAGTATTCGTATTCACAACCTTATTAATTGCAATTCCATCGGCAGTAAAAGTATTTAACTACATCACCACATTGTGGAGAGGAAATTTGCAGTTCACACCGCAGATGTTATTCGCAATTGGATTAGTGTCATTCTTTATCTCTGGTGGATTAACAGGAATTATTCTTGGTGATTCAGCATTGGATATTAATGTACATGATACTTACTTCGTAGTAGCGCATTTTCATATTGTAATGGGATCATCAGCCATCTTCGGGATGTTTGCCGGAGTATACCATTGGTTCCCGAAATTGTATGGTAGAATGATGAATAAGAAACTTGGATATATTCACT
This sequence comes from Bacteroidia bacterium, assembly GCA_038206385.1. Classification (GTDB taxonomy): domain Bacteria; phylum Bacteroidota; class Bacteroidia; order AKYH767-A; family OLB10; genus JANXSD01. The sequence goes on from JBBRAW010000040.1 coordinate 25,150, forward strand.
TTTGGATGACGATCGTTAGCGTTTATGGAGTGTTCTTCCCAATGCATTTCTTAGGGCTTGCAGGGGTACCTCGTCGTTATTATGCTAACACAGCGTACGAAGGATTCTCTCAGTTAATAAACATCAATCAACTGATTACTGTATTTGCAATTCTTGGTGGTATCGCACAATTTGTTTTTGCATTCAACTTTTTCTATAGCATCTGGAGAGGAAAACGTGCAACACAAAATCCTTGGAAATCGAATACGCTTGAATGGACAACACCGGTTGAGCATCTTCATGGTAACTGGCCTGGTGAAATTCCTG
>JBBRAW010000041.1:0-24914 GCA_038206385.1 Bacteroidia bacterium
AAAAGAAGGTTGTTTTTATGATGTCGAATTTTCAGACAGCGACTATTCATTTAAATTAACTGATTATATTCAACCGCATAATAGGAATCCACACATTGGTGTAATTGCGCCTAACATTTATGTTGGGACATTAACATTAGAGGTATGCCATAAAGATAAACCAGAAATTTCACACAAAATTCAACTTGAAGTTCAATCTGTTAAATTAGAAGATTACAGAAAAGATTATCGTTATATGCTGGAGAGCATTACAGAAAAATGTACTGATTTAATCATGCAAATTGATTCACCAGTGAATCAAAAGTTTGAAACAAATTATGACGTTGACAGCTTAACATTATATCAACGTTTCTCTTTTGTAAAAGCGTTAATTGATTCCAGAGAATTTGAAGAGTCAATTCAAAAAATAGTTTCTAATCCTACTACAAAATGGCGGATTGGAAACGAACAAAAAGACATTAGAAATATAAAAAGGTTTGGTCAAAAGGGGATCAAACAAATTGTTTCAGTTAGCAATAGAGTTCCTTTACCTAAATCTCATTTTTTATACAAACATCATAAAATTGAATCAATTCCTGTAAGAATTGAAAGTGAAAGGAAAACCGAATCTGTTGACACATCCGAAAACAGGTTTATTAGACATGCTCTTGAAGAATTTCTTTTTTTCTGTGAAAGTTGCTATGAAAAATTCGAAAAATATTCCAGAGCAAAATTAGAGGCTAATATATTATCTGTAAAAATATCTAATCTATTAAATCAATCGTTTTTTAAACAAATATCAAGACCAACTTCATTAAAGCTAAACAGCCCTGTTCTTCAAAGAAAAAGCGGCTATAGAGAAGTATTAAATGCTTGGTTAAAATTTGACTTAGCTGCAAAATTGATTTGGCACGGAGGCGACAATGTATATGATGCTGGTAAAAAAGACATTGCTACACTATACGAGTATTGGTTATTTTTTAAATTATTAGACTTATTAAAAGAAGTTTTTGATATTGAACCAAAAAGTATTGCAGAGTTAATTCAATATGATAAAGGGAAATTATCACCTAACTTAAAGCAAGGAACTGCCATTGCAATGAAAGGTGTATACAAATCTCCATCAAGAAATTTGAATATTCAGTTTTCCTATAATCGTTCTTTTGGTGGTGGAAAAACCTTTCCGAATTCGGGGAGCTACACAACAACACTTCGACCTGATTACACTTTATCCATTTGGCCCAAAGAAATAGCAGAAGCAAAAGATGCAGAAAGTACAGAATTGATTACACACATTCACTTTGATGCAAAATACAAAGTCAAAAACTTTTATGAATTAATATCAAAATCGAAAGACGAAGAATTAAGTGCAAAAGAAGAAGAGGATTTATTAAAAGAAGAAATTGAGGAAGTTAAAAGAGGAACTTTTAAAAATGAAGACCTACTTAAAATGCATGCATATAAAGATGCAATTAGAAGAACTGGAGGTGCATATGTTTTATATCCGGGCAAAGGCGAAGATGATCCATTTAGAGGCTTTCATGAATTAATTCCTGGCTTAGGTGCTTTTGTAATTAAACCTAACAAAGACGATAAGGACAAAGAGCATTTAAAAACCTTCATTAAAAAGGTTATAGCAAACTTTATTGACAGAGCTTCTCAAAGAGAATATACTGCTGTTAAAATTTACGATATTCACAAAGATGAAAAGGACGATACAAATATTTTAAATGAACCAATGCCTGAATATTTGGATACAGCAAAAAAAGAAAAATTGATTCCGGATGAAACATATGTGATTATAGCATATTATAAATCAAAGGCACATCTAGATTGGATTAAAAAAGAAATGAAATATAATGGTAGAATTGGAAATGTAAATGGTGCAATGGACTTAACTCCTGAATTTATTGGAGCTAAATATTTGATATTGTATAATAAAGAAGAGGACGGCTCTCTAATATATAAGATTAATCAAATAGATAAGAAGAAGCCTGCTGTCATTGCTACAACTAATAATGTGTTTAACCATTATCCGAAACCATTTAAGGATTTTTACTTAGTTTTTAATTTATTAGAAAAAGAAAAAGACTTTCTAAAAAATGATTATAATTTTAAGGCGCTAAAAGGGTATTCGGATAACAGAGAAGCTTTTCCTTTTACATGTACATTAACCGAATTAATGAATAAGAAGTTAAAATAACCAACCACATTTTGTAAGCATATATTCCTTTGTGCGATTGCGAATTATTTCAAACACATTTTATCGTAATCACAACCTCTACATACATCAGTAATTTAATTTTATTTGAAGTGTTAAAATTAAACTTTCACTTCCTCAAATACCCACTCAGCATCTCAGCATCTAAATTAATATTTGTTTTAATTTCTTTCATTGCCTTCTTAAATGCGATGAGTGATGACTTTCTACTACAGTCAACACCATACCCCCAATACATAGCAACGCATGCTGTGCCTTTCCCATGACCGTAATATGATTTTATAAATTTATGATCATGATCATAGATCGTTGCACGTAATTCGATATCGGTATGGATTACTGTACTTGGAAAACCTATTAGACTTGGTAAGTAAAATAGATAAGTGCAAATTAAATTGAAAGTTGGATTTCTGCTAATTTTGCAAGAGGTGATATCACAAAGTATAAATCCAGAGGTATCAGCCGACTTATAGGAAATATTATTTTCTACATCGTAACGAAACACTTCTATTCCATCATTGGTACGCTTGTCAATATTTTTATTCTTGTTTGTTATCGAATCTAAATGTATGACATCATCACTTACTTCCATATAAAATTTATTTGTTTCACTTCTTGGTGGCCTATCCGAATACGCATCGTTAAAGGTTGATAGTTATACTATAGGAATTAATCTAGGAAGTAAAGTGGTATTCGGAGGTAAAGAAACAAGATGCTTAGGCCTTATTGATCGACAACTACAAAAAAAAATTCAATAAATTAAAAGCGTAACGAATAGTTGCCTCATTATTTTTATCTACTAATTTTTGTGAAAATATAAAAAATTTACCACAGCTTCTCAATGGCAATGAAAATCATTATAAATGTCTAAATTTTCTTTTCAATATTTTCAAGAATTGAGCTAATAATTTAAATTGAATAATACCATTATTGAAATTCAAAAGGCATATGAATTAATTGTCTATAATTTCAATTCAATTCTCTACTTTATCAATTAGAATTAATATAAGCTTTCTCATATCAATTTCCCTCTGGTACGGCATGGTTATTTGTATTAAATATGATTGGTGTCATGTTTTCTTATGACTATTGTCAACATGATGAACAAAAATCAAATTTACTTTTATAAAATATTTATAAAGCAATGAACTACTCAAATACATTTTTGAAATTAGTGGTATCAATTACCATTACGCTATTAAATTACTCTTCTGTAATAGCGCAAACGAAAGCCCAAGAAGCAGATCACATGCACAACTGGAATATTCCTGCTTGGGCAGATACAATCAAAAATCCTTATGCACATATAACGTCAGCTGCTGATAGTGGTAAGGTGTTATACCTACGAGTCTGTTCTGTTTGTCATGGGAATGGTGGAAAGGGGGATGGAATTGCTGCTGCTGGGTTAGCTACAGTTCCTGCAAATCATACCTCATCAATGGTTCAATCGCATTCTGATGGTTCATTGTTTTACGAGATATCAAATGGTCACGCACCAATGCCATCATACAAAGCGATTTTAACTGATAAGCAACGGTGGCAACTTGTTTGTTTTATTCGCACACTAAAATCGAAATCTCCGAAAAAATAAAACTTAACCTAATATATAATTATATGAAAAAATTAATATTATTTCTTTCACTGATGTTTGGCGTAGGCGTTCTATCTACGTTTGCACAGACTCAAAGCGAGAGTCCACATTTATTTGGCAGTAGCAAATTTATGTTAACTGGGAATGCAGAAGCAAAGTTTATCGCGGATTCTGGAAGTGTGAATTTCGGAGATGTAAGTTTCAAACCAATTTTTTTGTGGCATCTTTCTGATAAACTTTTTATTGAGGCAGAAACAGAAATTGCAACAGGACCAGAAGGTGTAGAATTAGTTTTGGAATATGTTAACATGTGTTATTTTGTAAATGATTATGTTGCGATTCATGCAGGAAGATTTCTTCCTAAGTTTGGGGCTTATCGTGGTAGGCTTGGTGAAAGCTTTATAAATCGTTATGGAAACAATCCTGTTGGTTTTGGTGATGGTGGTATCGGCCCAATGATAGAAACAGGAGTAGGATTGCAAGGTGGAGTTCCTTTGGGTTCCGCAAAGATGAATTATGATTTTTGGGTTTCCAATGGTCCTAATTTAATTGATGGAAGTACAGATCCTGATAATGCTGGGCAGTTTGAATATGAGGCTTACGCAGATAACAACAAAGGCAAAGCAATAGGAGGACGAGTTGGTATTCTTCCCTTTTCAAATTCGTCGCTAGAGTTAGGTTTCTCCTTCGAAAATGCTTCTAAAACGGGTGCTGCTCATACTGCACTTGAAAATACCGGAGTTTTAATGACTGCTTTCGATCTTGAATATTTTAGAGCTATAAGTCCTTTAAAAAGTACAATACGCATTATTGGTGAATATAAAAATCAGAAAGTTGATAATGTTAATTATACCAACAGCGATTCTACCATTTATACATTCGATAATAATTCAAGTGCGATGTATGGATCATTTTCTATCAGGCCTACTGCATCTCAAAATAAATTTATCCGTAACCTTGAACTTGGATTTCGATACTCAACTTTTGATAGACCGAAAGGCGCACATTGGGGAAGTGAGAACCAACTTACTCAAACTGCTGTAGCACTTGATTATTGGCTGCGATGGAATAGCTTAGTAAAGTTTACGTGGGCTAAAAATTCAGATAGTGATAACGTATACATCGTTCAATTTGTTTACGGATTTTAATTTCACAAATAAAAAGAAACACAATGAAAAAGATAATCATCATCACCGTAATTACTGCTGCAACTTTTATAATGACACTATTTAATAGCTGCGCGCCTTCACAAATGGTTAGTGAAAAAAGCGGAGCACAGTTGTGGGGAGAAAATTGTAATCGTTGCCACAATGCACCTTCAATGGATCAATACAGTAAAGATCAATGGGGAATTATTAGCGCTCACATGCGCATTCGAGCAAATGTTACTGCTGAAGAAATTAGAAAAATCACTTCTTTTTTACAAGGTCAAAGTTGAAGTGCTCGATAATATTATTGCATTACAATTTTTTATGTTTTGTAATGCAATAATATTATTAATAGAAATATTCTAAGTTATACTTTAAGTTATTGAATGTTCTTTCGAGTAAGATTTTAATGCAAAACTATTTTGATACCACATTAAGAAAATACTCTTAAGCTTGTACCTGTTAATGCTGTGTTGTATTTCTTTAAATTAGTACTCGCAGGACCTTGTGTAACGTTACCATTACTATCGAATTGTGCTCCATGATTTGGACATATAAAATTATTACTATTCGCAAAATAATTTATAGAAGTTCCCTCATGAGTACAAGCTGCCGAAACGGCAATAAAAGTTCCTGAGTTAGTTCTAGCCACTAATACTCCTTGAGAGATTAAGTGTCCTCCATTATTTGCCAATGAACCTGTGCTCGTATCTAATGTAAAGTCTACTGAAGATGATGGCGTTCCTGTATCTGATTTTTTACATCCTGATAATCCGCCAATGCAAGCCGGAATAAGTACCGCCGCTACTCCGATTCCAACTTGAGATAAAAATTCTTTCCTGTCCATAAATATGTTTTTATTTGATTATTTATTTTAAATGTAAGATGAAGGATATGGTGATTGACATTTACTAAACAAATATAATCCTTAACGGTTTATTAATTGAAATCGTATTTGTGAATAATAGTTTACTTTTTTATGATGAAATTGCTTTTACCTCTATAAATCATGAATTAGTTTCATTCAAATGCTCATTAACAATACAATTTATTTGCTGAGCCCGTGTTTTTGATACTTGAACTGGATCGTTTATCTTCTCTTTTATGGAATAAAAATTGCCCAACAGATACTTACAAATAGTTAAGGTCTTTTAGTTAAGTGTTATGTTATTTATGAAGCATAGTTTTGTTGTATAAACACATTCACATGCTAGAAACTATATCATTAAAAAACGTTTTATGCTTGGATATTGAAACTGTCCCTCAATATTCAAATTATGATTTATGTCCTGATGAATTAAAAATACTTTGGAAAAGGAAAGCACTTCAGTTACGAAAGACAGAGGAGGATACTGACGAAATTTTATATGAGCGAGCTGGAATCTATGCAGAGTTCGGAAAAATTATTTGTATTTCAATTGGTGTATTTAGCGATAAATGGAAACGTAATTTTATATTGCAATCTTTTTTTGATGATGATGAATTTAAATTGTTGAGATCGTTTAAAAACTATTTAGACCAGTTGAATCCTTCAACAATTCTTTGCGGACATAACGGAAAGGAATTTGATTTCCCTTACATCTCACGGAGAATGATAATTAATGGTATTGGATTACCTGATTTATTAAATCTTCAGGGAAAAAAGCCTTGGGAGATACAACATCTTGATACTCTCGAATTATGGAAATTTGGTGACTATAAAAACTACACGCCTCTCAATTTACTTGCATTCATACTAAACATAAAAAGTCCGAAGGATGATATTGATGGCAGTATGGTTGCTGATGTTTATTATAAAGAAAAGAATTTATTACGCATTGTTGAATATTGCCAAAAAGATGTTGTTACTGTTATGCAAGTACTTTTACGATTGCGTCAAGAAGAATTATTATCAGAAAGTGAAATACAATTCTATGGATAATTTTCACGTATCAACGTAATTGTGAATTATTAATTATTAATTTTTTTTAACTTCCATAAACAAAACATTCCATCTGTGTCCATCTAAATCAGCAAATCCAAAACCATACAACCAACCTTGACTTTCATTAGGAGCTGAAAAAACTGTTCCACCTGCTTTTTCAACTCTTACCGCCATCTCATCCACTTCTAATCTGCTTTCTGCATCAAAGGAAAATAATACTTCTGTAGATTTTTTGGTATCTGTAATTTCATGTTCGGTAAAACTTTGAAATGTTGGTTCTGAAAATAACATAAGCACAATATTTTTACTTCCAATAAAAATACATGCTGAATGTTCTGTATTCCCAGGTCCAGGATTTAATTTAAATCCAATATTCACAAAAAAATCTCTTGATTTAGTTATATCTTTTACTGGAAGGTTGATCCAAAATTCTTTTGTCATTGTATATCTTTTTAAAAATGTAGTGGCTATAAAAACCCCCGTTAAATTAATAACGAGGGCTTTCGGTTAATGGTATTTATTGTTGTGATTTAATCCAATCATTCATTTTATTTTCAAATACATCTAATGGTAAACAACCATCTTTTAATACTTCATCATGAAAATGTTGAATACTAAATTTATTTCCTAATGTTGTTTCAGCTCTCTTTCTAATTTCAATAATTTTCATTTGTCCAATTTTATACGCCAGCGCCTGACCAGGTATTGCCATGTAGCGCTCTACTTCCGAAGTAATATCACCAAGACCTTCTGCATCTTTATCGAGTGAATAGTTGATTGCTTGTTCGCGTGTCCAGCCTTTTGTATGCATGCCTACATCAACAACCAAACGAATTGCTCTGTGCATCTCTTCGCTTAAGCTTCCAAAATATTGGTACGGATCAGTATATAATCCTAGTTCTTTTCCAAGCGACTCCGTATATAAAGCCCAACCTTCACCATAGGCTCCATACCATCCGAATCGTCTAAATTTTGGTAGTGCTTCATTCTCTTGTTGAATAGAAGTTTGATAATGATGTCCAGGAATTGCTTCGTGTAAAAATAAATCTTCCATACCAACAACATTATATTTTGTTGGATCTAATACAGGTACATAAAAAATTCCTGGACGTGAACCATCAGGAGCTGATTGATTGTACTCAGCACTTGAAGATGCTTCACGAAATTTTTCTGTCTGACGAACTTCAAATTTTGCTTTGGGAACAAGATTAAAAAGTTTCGTTAACTGTGGTTGCATTCTTCTACCAATAGCTCTATACGCTTCTATTACTTCGTCATCAGTTTTATATGGCATAAATAGTTTGTTCGTATGAATAAATTCAATGAAGGCTTTTAAATCTCCTTTAAATCCTGTTTCATCTTTAATGCGTTCCATCTCAGATTTAATTCGAGTTACTTCTTTTTCGCCGATATTAAAAATCTGGTCAGGAGTTAGGTCTGTTGTAGTCCATAATCGTGCTTCGTAATTGTAATATTCTTTACCATTTGGGATGTTAGAAATTCCTGCCGTTTCTCTACATTTTGGAATATATTCATCCTTAATGAACGCATGAAGTTTACTATAAGTTGGAACAATTTCTTCTTTAATCGCTTTTGTATAAGCCTCTGTTAAACGATTTTTATCAGCATCACTAAATGTTGAAGGAATATTTTTTAGAGGATCATAAAATACACTTGTCTTAGGATCTGTAACGATGATACCTTCAAGCTGAGGCAAAACTTTTTGCATCAATATTTTTGGAGGAGTAATACCTTGTTCCATTCCTCTTCGCATATTGGAGATACAGGTATCTTCATAAGAAACAAAAGCAGTAATTCGTTTCAAAAAATTATCATAATCTTTAACGGTTTTGAATGGCTGATTTCCGCCACCAGAACCCAACACAGGAAACGTTAAATTCATACTCCAAAATTGATTGATAGGCATCAGATTATCTTTAAACGATAATCCTTCAATCTGCATTTGCATCTCTCTTTTAAATACATCATAACTTAAAACATCTTGCCCTTTTAATTTACTTCTATCAAAAGTTGCAACTGAGTCTAAATATTTTTGATAAAACACTTTCAGTTTTGCACGATAGCTGTCGCTGATATCCGCAGGTAATTGGTCGTTATAGCGAGTATCTGCAATTGCAGTAGCTTCCAATGGAAAATAGGTAAGTCGCTCTTCATAATACGAGTCAAAAAGTTTTGTTATTAATTTAGAAGAATCGTCTGGTATTTCTTTTTGAGTTTTTGACTGGCAAGCACCCATCATCAAAAGAAGAAGAAATGCGTATGAAATTTTTTTCATTTATAGTTTAATTGTGTGGTTTCAAAAGTATTAATTTAATTTATTAGTCGAAATGTACTATGGCAATAAATTATTGTATTATTTCTTTTAGTCTTGCGAATGTTGATTTAAAATATTTAGAAAAATTTAAACGCATTTTCAAAAACCAACATTGGTTCGAAATAATTTAACAGCAATTGCAAGCAGTACTATTCCAAATACTTTACGGATAATGCTTATTCCAGCAGGTCCCAATAATTTTTCTATTGGTTCAACAAGTTTTAATACTGCAAACACAATAAGCATGTTAACTGCAATTGCAATTAAGATTGTTTCAGTACTGTAAGATGCTCGTAAAGATAAAAGTGTGGTCATTGTTCCAGTTCCTGCAATTAAAGGAAATGCAATTGGAACTATTGATGCTGTTGATGGAATGTCGTCGCGATAAAGTCGGATTCCTAATATCATTTCTAAAGCAAGGAAAAAAATCACGAGTGAACCTGCTATTGCAAAAGACGAAACATCGATACCAATTAATTTCAAAATACTTTCTCCTAAAAATAAAAAGAGCACCATTATTACGGTCGATGCTATTGTTGCTTTTCCTGCATGAATTACACCAACTCTTTTACGTGTCTCTATGATTACAGGCAATGATCCTATGATATCAATTACGGCAAATAAAATCATAGTAACTGATAATACCTCTTGGAAGCTAATGTTCATATCCTCAATTAATATTTGTTAAAAGTAACAAATTAATTGATAGTTTTATTTCGCTTAGTGTTTTTCGAAGATGATGTTTTTTGTTTGCTGTTCTTGTGATATGCTTAAGATGTAAATCCCTTTTCCTATGGAATTCGTGTTTAAGGAATAGTGATCGCCAAATTTTTCGATGGGCAGATTAATTTTATTCCCAAGTGAATTTAGTATTGTAAATTCTTTTGTCGGAGCTTGGTCTTCAACTTTTATATTTAACAGCTCATTTGCTGGATTTGGATAAATTGTTGTGATAAAATCTTTTGTTAAGTAAGGTACAAATTGTTCACCAACAATAATTGATTTACCATCAAAGTCAGTTTGCTTTAATCGATAATATTTTCCAGTTGAATTCTTAATTTTATCTATATAAAAATAATTTAATTCGTGATTACTATTCCCAGCCCCAGCTAATTTTGTAATCTCGTTCCAAACTAATCCATTCTGTGATTTTTCTATAGTAAAGTAATCATTGTTTTTTTCAGACGCGGTTGTCCAATTTAAATCCACATTTTCTTTGTTTGCTTTTGTAACAAATGAAACTAATTCAATGGGGAGTGTACCACCTACTCGAGAAATACTAAAACCATCCAAGCAAGTTTTATTGCTACCACTTCCATCCATTAATGCTCCAATCACAATATCACCAGCACCAGTCCAATACATACTTCTATTATCTATTCCATCATTTGTCCACATCGATGTTCCATTCACAAATAGTTCACCGTATCCTGTTGCAGCAATATATTTGAATCGATATGTTCTAAAAATATCATCATTGGGAATGGAGAATACGTTACCAGAACTAATCAAAGTATAATTTCCGGCACCATTACTAACTCTGTAGGTCACAAATAAATTTCCGGCATTCATGCCAATATTCAAACTACTACCTCTGGTGTAAAAGTTCGCTATTGATTCTTCCCGTTGATAATCAAAACTGATATCCACTCCTTCTGTATCATAAATCGATGTTGCAGTAATTGTTAAATCAAGGTCTGCTTTTGGTAATCCTGGATTTAAACCATTACCTGACGAACCACCACTACTTATAGTTGCCGAACTACTTACGGAAGTTGCATTATTGCCAGAACTTGCCGTTGTGATACTTCCTGATTCCCAAGTAAAACTACTTAGTATTTGTCCATCACATAGCGATTGTGATAGAATGAAAAGCATAAAAAATATTTTTTTGATCTCACTCATAATGAATATTCGGAATAGATTTTTTATTGTAATTATTTTAATGTTGACTAATTATATTCTAAGAATTTATTTACTATTCTTTTTACAATAAGTATTCCTTAGCATCAAAAGGGTGAGAATTTCAATGCTAATTTTGATGCAAAAACGTGATAAACCTTACATTCACCCCAGTATAATTAGTTATTCGCCAAAAAAACAGAATATTTTTCCTTTTAAGAATTCATCTTTGTCTTATCCTATCACCAGAAGAATTAACGCATTCCATTTCCGAATACTTTATATAAGTACTCTCATTAATGCTAATTGTTAGGTAATCATGAAAACGAGCTGTTGTAATTCTAAGGAGTCGATCTCTATTGGAAAAAGTGTAGTATGTCTTAATGTTGTTTGTAATAACTATCTAGGACAAACAAATCTATATCGCAATTTTTTTGCATGGAAGAAACCTGTGGTCATTTCATTTTTTGCTATGCAGATGATGTTTTCTATGGAAGACTTCAGCATGGAGAACAAGGAAAATAATTTTAAAATATTTCATATAAATTCTCGAAATCAAAAGCCACTATCATTTCGCAATCTCCGTGAGGAGTTAGAAGTGCAAAAAATTTTATGTTCAAATGAAGTATATGCTCAAATGAAATTGGAAACGGCAACGCTTAGTTCTCCATTACTTCGTCGTACTAATAATCTTATGGGAATGCGTTATCCATTCAGTAGACCAACAACTGCTTGTGGTATATTTATTCCTTCAAAAAATAAAATTATTTATGGTAATCAACAATCATTAAAGCAATATGGGAAATTCGCTAGTTATGCAGTTTATAAATGTTGGCAAGATGCAGTTGCAGATTATAAGTTATGGCAAGATCATAACTTCAAAGTGAAAGAACGTTATTTGGATTACCTAGGAAAAGTATATGCAGAAGACAGTTTATATGTTTCAAAAATTAAAGTAATGGCCACAAAAGAAAATTAGAAAATTGATATTGAAATCGTATATTTATTTTTTCATTAAGTTATTTATAGATTAAAATTAGTAGGGTAAAAGTGAATTATTTCACTAATCAAGTAATAGCAAAAAAAAAAGAGGAATTGAAAATTATTCAATTCCTCTTTCGCATAAATCGGATTTTTATTTAGTCAATATTTTATCTTTAACAACTTCAACAAAGGGTTTACGTGATTGTGCATCAACAGCAGCAATAGTAACCATATTTACAATTTCACGAACGCTCGATCCTAATTGTAAAATGTGAACAGGTTTATTTAATCCTAATAACACAGGACCAATAGCTTCAGCGGCACCGGTAGATTGTAATAATTTGTAAGCAATATTCCCTGAATCTAAATTTGGAAATATTAATGTATTCGCACCTCCATCAACAAGATTACTAAATGGGAAATTATCTTTTAATAATTGTGCATTAAAAGCGAAGTTGGCTTGTATCTCTCCATCTACTAAAAGTTCAGGATGTAATTCGTGAAGCAAATCTCCTGCCCTACGCATCTTCATCGCACTTTCCGTATTTGATGAACCGAAATTAGAGTAGGATAGCAATGCGATTCTTGGAACGATATTAAACTGCTTCACTGCTCTTGCGGTAAGTAAAGTAATTTCAACAATTTCTTCAGCAGTAGGATTGATATTGATTGTTGTATCAGCAAAAAATACAGGACCATTTTTAGTGATCATGATATACATGCCAGCTACTTTTTGAACATCACTTTGTGTTCCAATAATTCGTAATGCAGGTTTAATAGTTTCTGTATAATTTCGTGTCAATCCAGAAATTAGTGCGTCAGCCTGACCCGTCTCTACCATCATTGAACCATAGTAATTTCGCTCTTGCATTATCTTACGCGATTCATATTGTGTAAATCCACGACGCTTTCTTTTTTCAAAAAAGATATCGCCAAACTCCAATACAGATTGTGATTCTTCGCGTGGGTCTATGATTTTAATGTCATCTAAACGAAGATTATGCTCTTCCATAAGCATCGCAATCTTTTTACGATTACCTAATAAAATCGGGATAGCAATTCCTTCATCGTTTACAATTTGTGCAGCTTTTAAAATTTTATAAGTATCAGCCTCAGCAAATACTATTCGTTGTTTACTTTGTTTCGCCTTGCTAGTGATTACTCGAATTAATTTATTGTCGAGACCTAAACGTTTCTTTAATTCATTTTCGTAAGCGTCCCAATTTGTTATCGGCTTTAGCGCCACTCCTGATGCAATAGCTGCTTTCGCTACAGCTGGAGCAACGGTATGTATTAAACGAGGATCAAGGGGCTTAGGGATGATGTATTCGTTTCCGAAAACAATATTGCGTTTATTATAAGCAAGATTTACAATTTCTGGTACAGGTTCTTTGGCTAATTGAGCGATAGCATAAACAGCAGCAAGTTTCATTGCTTCATTAATCTGTGTAGCGCGAACATCCAAAGCTCCACGAAAAATAAAGGGAAATCCAATTACATTATTAACTTGATTTGGATAATCAGATCTACCTGTTGCCATGATAATATCTGGACGAGCAGCAACAGCTACTTCATACATAATTTCAGGATCAGGATTCGCCATAGCAAATACAATTGGATTTGGCGCCAGTTGCATCATGTGATCCGCATTCAAAATATTTCCTTTAGAAAGTCCGATGAATACATCTGCATTTTCCATTGCTTCTTCAAGCGTATTTAAATCACGCGTTGTTGCAAAACGAATTTTATGTAAGTCAAGATTTTCACGATCGCTACGAATAACACCTGTGCTATCCACCATAACAATGTTTTCAAGTTTAGCACCTAACGAAACAAATAAACTTGTACATGAAATCGCTGATGCACCAGCACCATTTACTACAATACGTACTTCTTCAATTTTTTTAGATGCGATTTCTAAAGCATTAATTAATGCAGCACCAGTAATTATAGCAGTTCCATGTTGATCATCGTGCATCACTGGAATCTTCAATTCTTCTTTTAATCGACGTTCTATTTCAAAACATTCTGGCGCCTTAATATCTTCAAGGTTGATACCTCCAAATGTTGGAGAAATAGCTTTTACCGTTTTGATAAAATCCTCAACATTTGTTTGATCTACTTCAATATCAAAAACATCAATATCTGCGAATATTTTAAAGAGCAATCCTTTTCCTTCCATTACAGGTTTAGAAGCTTCTGGTCCGATATTACCTAGTCCTAATACTGCGGTTCCATTTGAGATAACAGCAACTAAATTTCCTTTAGCAGTATACTTGTAAACAGCATCTGGATTTTTCTCTATCTCTAAACATGGAGCGGCTACTCCTGGTGAATAGGCTAATGCCAAATCTCTTTGTGAACTTGTTGGTTTTGTTGGAACTACTTCAATTTTACCTGGACGACCGATAGAATGATAATCGAGCGCCTCTTGATTAAAGTCTGGCATATTTTTTACAAAATTTTATTGAGGGGTAAAGATACAAAATCCTACTAGGCGATACTAGCATTTTGTATCTTTTTCACTCTGAAATAAGCGCCTGATTTCAAAATAAAAACATAAAAAAAAACGGGAAGATTTTTATTTTCCCGTTTTAGCATAAACAATAAATTTTTTCTTAGTTATGACGAACTACAAGTTTTGAAGTTGATCTAACTTTATTACCACTCATGTATGAAACTAAATAAATTCCACTAGTGAGTTCTGAAGTATTCATTACAATTGTTCCTTTCAATCCATTTACATCCATCGATTTTACAAATGAACCGAGCATATTAAAAACAACTAATTTATCACCAACTTCGTTTGTTGGTAAACTATAGTTAAATAATGTAAATCCATCTGCAGGATTACGTAATGGTTTCGACATTCCCAACTCTTCTTTGTTTTCAGAAATTCCTGTCGCGCAGAAATTAAAATTTAAATCTACTCCTGCTGAGTCTGCAGTATTACTTAGATTAACTATTCTATAATGGATTGAAGTTGTTCCGCAATGACCGTTTGGTATAACAGAGGCTTTTAAGTCGATTGAACTGTTCGCAAGTAGTTGTACTGATCCTGAAGTTGTTGTTCCTGGAGAGTAACACGATGCTCCAACGCAAAAGGATTCATCTTGTAATGGCACTAAATAATCAATCGTTCTTTCAACGTGGAAGTTCGCTGCAAAGGACGATGTGTTATTTATGGTAACATGTGATTCAATAGCATATTGACTTGTTGGCTCATAGGTATTAACTACATAGTTTGATAAATTAAACGTTTGAGCATTTAGTTTTGAAACAAAAAGTATAGAAAATAAGATGACTGAGAATTGTAGATGTTTTTTCATGCTTTATAATATCAATGAAGAAATTTTCTTTTGTGTGCGATAAAGATAATAATTAAATGTTTACCCACAAGCATGTAATTTGGTTTCTAGACTAATTCCAGGCAATGCCATCCTCTTTGACTTATTTTTTACAATTCAGGAAGAAAATTATTAAAATAATGGGTCGTATAGATTTGAATACAATATGTTTTAGCCATTAAAGTGTTGAAATACAATGATTTATTTAATACCAATTTAAATATCAATATAAATTTCGGATAATTATTGCTTTTTCGATCAGCACCAAGTTCTGGATTTTATTTATATAATTATTTGAATAATAACTATTTAACATGAAATTTAGAGAATCGAAGAGGTGCACTAATAAAACTATTGTAAATCGAAACGATGAATTTATTTTTAGTATTGGTAGTAATTACAGGCTTCAGATTGGAATTGCTAAGATATCATCTCTATTATTTGAGCAGTTTATTGAAACGGAATTTCATAGTAAATCTTTGTTTTATCAAGATTTGTTAGCATAAACTAATTGCTATTAATTTAGCGTTCACTAAGGAAAGCCTACTTTCGCAGTTCTTTACAAAAAACACAAATTAAATTATGAAAAGAATTCTTATCGTTGCATTGTTGATGTTGAATATTTATGCTGTAACTGCACAAAATACTACTAAAAATACGGATGTCGCGTCGGCAAATGTGAAATCACTCGATGGAAAAAACATTAATACGTCCACCTTTAATAATGATGGAAAGCCTTTTATTATCGATTTTTGGGCGACATGGTGTAAGCCTTGCGTTGCTGAATTAACTGCAATAGCAGAAAATTATAACGATTGGAAAGAGGAAACGGGCGTAAAAGTTTTCGCAATTTCTATTGATGATACTCGTACAATGGCTTCTGTTGGGCCCTTTGTTGCAGGAAAAAATTGGGATTACGAAGTGTATCTCGATCCTAACAGTGATTTTAGAAGAGCGATGAATGTTAATAATGTTCCACACACTTTCTTGTTTGATGGCAAAGGAAAGATGATTGCTCAACATAATGCGTATGCACCAGGCGATGAAGAAAAACTTTATGAAGAGATAAAAAAATTGACTGGTAAATAATTCTATATTCAAAAAAAATTCCATGGGAATCATCTCTCTTTGATTCCCTATTTTTATTTTAATCTATCCATATAAATAATCTAACCAATAAATGCGTCTATTAAAAATTTGTAAATTCTATTTACTAATTATTATAATTATAACATTTAAATGGAATTTTGCTAACGCTCAATCTCCAACAGGTGTTTCAAATTTTACTGGAAATTTCGAAATAAATGCACAAACATATAAAGCAGATTCAGCAATTGAAGCTCCTGCTGTTAGCGAAAAAATATTAAGTAACGGATTTTTAAATCTGAATTATAATTACAATAATTTTTCTGCAGGAATTCGATATGAAGCATATCAAAATCCGCTTTTAGGTTTTGATGCCGGATATAAAGGAAGTGGTATTGCTTATCGATTCGCTAGTTTTACAAGTGATAATTTAACTATTACTGCTGGAAATTTTTACGAGCAATTTGGGAATGGTTTAATCTTACGTACTTACGAGCAAAAATCATTAGGAATTGATAATGCCTTTGATGGCTTGAGAGTTCAATATGTACCTTTTAAAGGAGTTACTGTAAAAGCATTTATTGGAGAGCAAAAAGTTTATTTTATTAAAGGTGCTGGCCTTGTGAGAGGTATTGATGGCGATTTTCAACTTAATGATTTTTTACCTGGATGGGATGCTAAAAAATTAAAAATTGCTCTTGGCGGAAGTTTCGTAAGTAAGTATGAAAAAGATAATGTTGCTTCACGTGTTTTACCAGAAAATGTGGGAGCAAGCGCAGGAAGATTAAGTTTAATTTATAATAAGTTTTCTTTCAATGGGGAATACGCATATAAAATTAATGATCCCTCATTAAATAACAAATATATTTATAAGCCTGGCCAAGCTATTTATTTAAATGCAACGTATGCAAAAAAAGGATTAGGAATAAAAGTAACAAGTAAATGGCTCGATAATATGAGTTTTCGTTCTGAAAGAGGAGCAAGCTTAAATAACTTATCAATTAATTATTTACCTGCAATAAGCAAAACATATACTTATCGTTTAAGTACATTGTATCCTAATGCTACACAACCACAAGGGGAGTCTGGATATTCAGGTGAAGTATATTATTCCATGAAACCTAATTCCAAATTAGGAGGACATTATGGAACAACAATAAGTATCAATGCATCTACTGTTAGTGATATCGATAGAACTCCAGCAAGTAATGATACTCTTGGTTATGAAAGCAAAATATTTTCTATGGGGAACAATATTTTTTATCAAGACTTTAGCTTAGAAATCAGTAAAAAAATCAGTAAAAGTTTAAAATTAATAGCAACATATATTTATCAAGTTTATGATAAAAATAAAATTGAAGGGAAAACGGATTATCAACAAGTAACAGCTCATATTGCTGTTGTAGATATTACAAAAAAAATAACACCTTTAAAAAGTATTCGATTAGAAATTCAACATCTTTCAACAGAACAAGACAGAGGAAATTGGGCAATGGGATTGGTGGAATTTACGGTTGCTCCTCATTGGGCTGTTAATGCATTTGATGAATGGAATTATGGTAATGAAAATAGTGATAAAAGATTCCATTTTTATAATGTAGGATTTTCATATTCAGCAAATGCAACTACTATTGGATTGAGTTATGCACGACAGAGAGGAGGCTTATTGTGTGTAGGTGGCGTTTGCAGACAAGTTTACGCGAGTAATGGTTTTAATATAAATATTACAAGCAGATTCTAATAAGTAGTTTTATCTTTCATAACTTAGTAACGTTAAATCAAGAAAATGAAAAAAATAATTTTAATGGTATTTGCATCAACTGCATTACTATTTAATAGTTGTGATAAAATTGATAGCCCTTATGGAATTGTTAGTACCGTAGATACCACTGGTCAGGATTCTATTGTGCGGAATATATTATTAGAAGATTATACAGGACATACTTGTGTAGCCTGTCCCCAAGCTCATGCAGAAGCATTGCGTTTACAAGGTCAGTTTGGAAGTCGATTGATTGTACTGTCAATACACTCAGGATTTTTCGCAAAGCCACAACCGCATGCAAATGGATCGTTTGCTTATGATTTTAGAACTCCTGTTGGTGATGATATTACTACAGCATTTGGAATAGGCTCAACGTATCCTAAAGGAATTATTAATAGAACAATTATTGGTGGTGGAACAATTGATTTGGATTGGCCTTCATGGGAGCCAGCTATTACTGCTCAAATTTCTAAAGTTGCCAATGCTTCTTTAAAAATAAATAATTCATTTAATGTTTCTGATAGTACTGTTACTAGTACAATAGATATTAAAGCAATTAATGCCTTAACGGATCCTGTTAGCATTTGTGTATTTGTTGTAGAAGATAGTATTGTAAATTGGCAAAAGGATGGCACATTAGATGTACAGTTTTATACACATCGACACGTTTTACGTGGGTCGCTAAATGGAAGCTTTGGGCAAAGTCAAGGTGCAATGTCAGCAGGTCAATTGTTGTCTAAAACGTATAGTGCTAAATTAATGCGCGCGGACATCAATCCAAGTCAAGTTTATATGTATGCTATTCTTATTAATGACAACACCAAGGAAGTAATACAAGTAGAAGAGAAAAAATTAATTAATTAGATAGTATCTATTTATCACATTTTATTTTATGCCAGACAATTTTATTTTGTCTGGCATTTTTTTTAATTAACAAATCATTGTTAGTTGTTAAGCGGTTACAAATAACTAGCTCTTTTTTTACAAACTATTTTCGTCATGTATTAAGTGGAAAATATATTATTTCAAAAAAAGAAATGTTACTATTATTATAAATAAAATAGCATGCAACACTATGAACTAAAGCGAAGGTGTAATACACCTTAAAATTTACCAACGAACTTTAAAACTTTAAAAGTATTAGAGAAACAGCATACAACTGCGTAGTAGTTGAATTAAATTCTAACAACTAAAAAAAATAATATGAAAAAGAACATCCTTTTTATCATGCTCGCATTCTTCGCGGCAACATCATCAACTTTTGCAAATGAATTAGAAGTAAAATCAACAAAAAGTATTATCAAGCCAATTCAAATACATATAAATTTTACTGTTGCATCTCCTAGAAGTGAATGCGCAAATTTTCCAGGAATTTGTAGAATGACTGGTGGTGTAATATTAGGGAAAGCAGCTGTTGGATTAAATTGTAATGGGCTAGCCTCTTATGAAGATGGTGAATTAACAATCGAAGTACCCTATTCAGAGATGAGTGACGAATTAATGTCTGACTTTAAAAGAATTACTTATTTTCTAATAGATACACCATTACAATTAGATCCATCTCTTCTAGAAACATTGGGCGCTCCCTCTGAAGCATTTATCCAAGCTAATAAATCCCAAGTCATTAAAGATGGAGAAATAATAAAATTGATTTTAATTTTGAAATAATATTTATAGTCGCAAGAGGTGGTGTATGCTACCTCTTGCGACCATATATAAATAATCAATTTATTATTTCTAGAATTCTTTAATCGAATTATGTTAATATCATATTCCATATCTCTATAAAACCATGAAAAAAAATATCCTTTTTATTTTGTTTACAGCATTTGCTCTAATTCCATTTTCTAAGATTGATGCTTGCACAGTTTCAATTAATAAAACATCATTACGACCACCGAAAATTCACATCTACATAGATTTCGGACGAGAACCTAACTGTAATCGCATGAATGGTATTTGTAAAATTATCAGCGACCCTTATGGCAATAAAGAATTCCCTTATCCTAGTGCTGGTGGCTTTGCTTCATACGAAGATGGAGTTTTAACTATTGAAATGATGGAAAATGAAATGGGTGATCAATTAATTCATGAGCTAGTCACATTTCATTTGTTGCCATTGGATATTGCGTTAGATTTAGATGGGGAAACACTGGAAAATTTGAGGGCTCCATCAGATGCACGCATTCAGACGGGTCAGTATCCTATTTCAAAAATTGAAGGAGGCTACAGAATTTTATTATCTCTAAAATAAAGTTATATTTGCAGGGAGTAAATACTTATTTACTCCCTGCATTTTCTAAAAAATAATTTCTAAAAATCTTAACAATGCGCCTCACTCAAAAAAAGTTAGTTATGTTTTTTATGCCTCTATTATTTATTAATTTTTCATGTTCGAAATTATATTATATTTCACAAGGATTTAAATCTCCATATTTCGAAACAGAACAAAGTTTGCAAGCTTTTATGGTGAAAGATTCAATTGATTCCAATTTAGCATATATCGCAAAAGATAGTTTATCATTCGAAAGAATATTGTCTGTTCATGATAATTTGGGAAAAATATTAACATTCAATAAGGCAGGTAACTTACTCCAATTTGTAGAAAAGAAAACATGCCCTGGTCCTGTTGAAAATTACTTAAATGGAATATGTAATAGAACAGCGATAGCAATCGATACAACGATTCCAATGCAAAAGGTATTAAATTTATTAAAGCCACTATCTATTTCTAATAGCACACAAATAAATAAATCTGCAGATTTTACTATTATTATTTTTTGGGCTGTTAATTATGCAAAGCATAATGAAGATTTGCATAAATGGTATGCTGTTATTCAAAAGCAAAAGAAGGATTGTAATATTAATGTTCTCTTTTTAAATTGTGATTATCCCGCCAACTATTATGGATTTTCAAAACGTACTAAAGCAAAGGCTAGTTACAAAGCAACTTTCCCTAACGAAGAAAAGCAATAATTTGTTTTATGAAACATAAACGAGTACGTGTTTATTGAAATAGGAAGATTACTATTTTTAATTAACCTTTTTTGATTTCAATCCACCTAAACTTTCATCATTTTTAAATGTTCTTTAGTTTAATCACTTGAAGATTAAAAATCTTGCCTCGTTCAACACTGATTCCTTACCTTTGCGTTGCAATAATATGAATAGTAATAGATTCTTTGCGATTAATAAAATACTATGGCACAAGACCGTTTCCAGGGCCACGACTACTATCAAGTAGATGAGCTCTTAACAGAAGAACATCTTTTAATACGAAATTCAGTTCGTGAATGGGTTAAAAAGGAGGTTTCTCCAATCATTGAAGATTATGCACAACGAGCCGAATTTCCAAAGCAAATTTTAAAAGGTCTTGCCGACATTGGCGCTTTCGGACCATATATCCCTACTGAATACGGTGGTGGTGGTCTTGATCAAATCTCTTACGGTTTGATAATGCAAGAAGTGGAACGAGGAGACTCAGGAGTACGTTCTACCGCATCTGTACAAAGTTCACTCGTGATGTATCCTATTTATACTTATGGTAGTGAAGAACAACGCAGAAAATACCTGCCAAGCTTAGCAAAAGGGGAGATGATTGGTTGCTTCGGACTTACCGAGCCAGATCATGGATCTAACCCTAGTGGCATGATTACTAATTATAAGGATGCTGGTGATCATGTTATCTTGAATGGCGCTAAAATGTGGATTTCTAATGCTCCGTTTGCACATTTAGCTGTTGTTTGGGCTAAAGATGAAAATGGCGACATCCGCGGGTTAATTGTTGAGCGAGGAATGGAAGGTTTTACCACTCCAGAAACGCATGGAAAATGGTCATTACGTGCAAGTGCTACTGGAGAACTTGTTTTTGATAATGTTAAGGTTCCAAAGTCGAATATATTTCCAGAAGTGAAAGGACTAAAAGGTCCATTAGGATGTTTAAATTCAGCTCGCTATGGCATTGCTTGGGGTGCAATTGGTGCTGCTATGGATTGTTATGATACAGCATTGCGTTATTCTCAAGAACGCATACAGTTTGGTCGTCCTATTGGAGGGTTTCAGCTACAACAAAAAAAATTAGCTGAGATGATCACCGAAATTACCAAAGCACAATTGCTTACTTGGCGATTAGGTGTTCTCAAAAATGAAAATCGTGCTACGCCTGCTCAAATTTCAATGGCTAAACGAAATAATGTAAACATGGCGATTACCATTGCAAGAGAAGCTCGTCAAATGTTAGGTGGTATGGGAATTACTGGTGAATATCCAATTATGCGCCACATGATGAACCTCGAAAGTGTAATCACTTATGAAGGTACTCACGACATTCACTTATTAATAACTGGTATGGATGTTACTGGTTTAAATGCATTTACTTAATAGTTTAAAATTTCAAAAAAAACCTCCTCTCAAGGGCGGTTTTTTTTGAAACCAAGAATATATCTTGCGTTTCAATGGTTTTGTGTAGAGGAAAAACTCATTGTTGTTTTTTAACATTCCTATGAGGATATCTCTAATGGTTACACCTAAAAATAGTATCTCAACTACTTAATTTAGATAAACCAAATCCTTGTCCATGAAACATTTATTTTTTGCTCTTTGCTTAGCCATCTTCACATTTACTATTAGTACAAAAGCACAAGGTTGTTCAGCAGCCAACATCAATATTTCCGCCTCTGGAAATGGAAATTGTGAAGGTGGACAAATGTTGTTAATCGTGTTTGTTGATGATGCTAATGGACCAAATGGTACGTTTGAATGGTCGAGAAAAAATGGTGTTTTGCCAACAGGAATTCCCAGTATTACAACTAATGCATTTGCTGTAGTGAATCCAATTTCTGCAATCGATAATGGAATTTATTACGTTACTTATACTGATCTTAATGGGTGTACATCTAAAGATAGTGTTGAGTTAAATGTTGTTGCTAAACCCGCACCATACATTACAGAAATTACGCATTGCTATGGAACGGAGCTAATAGCAAATGACTCGTTTCCTGCATTTTTACCGAACACCTATTCATGGCTTGAGGCTGGAGTAAATACGCAATCAATTGTCTATTCAGGCTCAGGTGGGATTGGGAGTAATCAAACAGTTACTATTACGAATTCATTTGGATGTTCGGCGCAATATTTTACCAACCAAATAATTCAAGTTCCTTTAGGTGTAACGGTAACTGGAAATAGGAGAATTGTTTTGGGTGGTAGCTCAAAACTTACGGCGATCGCCAATTATCCAGTAAAATCTTATCTATGGTATCAAGGTAACATACGGATTGTTGGTGCCTTCAGGAAATATTATACTGTAGTTGATACAGGAACATATCATGTAAGAGTAACCAGTGTAGAAAATTGTATTCTCAACAAATACGTTAAGATTACTTATAAGCCCGGAGCACTAAGACTTGATGAGGAATTAGAAAGTGTTTCATCAGAATTAAGTGTATATCCTAATCCAACAAGAGGAGAAATTCAATTAGGAGGATTGGAGATTGGAGAAAGTAAATTGTATGATGTCACTGGAAGAGTCATAAAAATAATTTATTCGGAAAATCAAGAATATAACTTGTCATTAGAAGACCTGAACGCTGGAATTTATTTATTAAGATCTGGGGATCAAAGTATTCGAATTGTAAAAGAATAATATGGCAATTTTACAAGGTATAATTTGATTCCCAAGCATTAAAAAGCTCATTAAGGAAAAGGTTTTCTTTATGACTAACTTCATGGTCGGCGATAACTAGTTTCACTGCCCAATCGAGGAAATGGGTTCTTTCAGCTACCGTTGAATCCAAATAAAAATCGTTCATCGCATTATTAAAATGGATAGGGTAATCAATTTTATCGATGGATTGAATTGAACTAAGTTCTTTTTCAGGATTGATAGCTTCTTTAAAGTTTTCTTTGATGTACTTAAGTACGACTTTATCCTCTTGTAAATGGGGATCGCCATCAATTGCTGAAAGGATGGTTAACATGTGGTAACCTGCAACTGCCTTATTCATTGCGTTGAATTTTTGTAATAAATCTTGATAAGCTAAGATAATAAAGATAACGGAATTTTAAAACATTTATTTTGAATTCCTTACAAAGTGAAAGAAAGTTGCTCTGAATTGAAACATTATGAGGATGAGAGAGGTAGAAAAATCGATTTTAGAATGCATTATTACATGAGGTAGATTTATTACATTTGCCGCAGTAAAATTTTTGGAATTGTCACATGGTCGTGTGGCCGAGCGGTTAGGCAGAGGTCTGCAAAACCTCGTACAGCGGTTCAAATCCGCTCGCGACCTCAAAACAAAAAACCCTATCTCGCTTGCGAGGTAGGGTTTTTTGTTTTGAGACCAAGCCAAGCTTGCTTGAGCTGCAGGATAAAAGCAAAACATCCCGTGGCACGAAGTGCAAGGATGTTTATGTTGAGGAGCCCCTCATGTACGCAGAAGTCTGCGCTAGCAGACTTCTGCGTGAATCCGCTCGCGACCGCAAAACAAATTTACTTTTCCTATTTTAGAACGGGATAATTACTTTAACTTTTTTTAATTTCGGCTATCGAATATAATTTTATGAGTGAATAATTAATCGTTATCCAATTTTGTTCTGTCACTTTCTTTTGGTGTGCAAAAGAAAGTAACCAA
>JBBRAW010000042.1:0-24853 GCA_038206385.1 Bacteroidia bacterium
GGTATAATACATGGAATAACAACAACAACGAAACTTTTGGCGCAACTGTACTTTGGGCTACAAGACAAGCATATTGGTATTGGTTTACAGTACATGGACGCAACAGTTATGACAATGCTGGAGGAGATATTGATGGATATATTAATGCCATATTCAGCGGGCCATGTTCTCCTAATCCTTGTTGCGTAGGCGCTAACGGAAACAATGCGTCAATGTCATTTACTGGAGGTCAATTAAAAGTGGGTAGAGCAAGTACTGGTACTTTGTCTAATTCATTTAGTACCCTTGATATTCTCGCTCATGAATATACTCATGCTGTTACAGGTTCTACAGCTGCATTAACATACGCCAATGAGTCTGGAGCTTTAAACGAATCCTTTAGTGATATTTTTGCTGAGGCAACAGAGAATTATATAACAGGAACAAACGATTGGCTATTAGGAAGTGAACGCACGTCTGGTGCCATTAGGAGTATGTCAGATCCAAGTTCAGCTCCGTATGGCGACCCAGCTACTTATCTTACAGGAACAAATTGGTGTGATTATACAAATGCAGGTTTGTCCTGTACCATGAATGATGCAGGAGGAGTACATACAAACAGCGGAGTTCAGAATAAATGGTTTTATCTTTTATCAGTAGGCGGTTCTGGAACCAATGACAATGGTAACACATACAATATTTCAGGAATCGGAATTCTAAAAGCGGCCAAAATTGCACAACGGAATCTCACTGCTATTTTAAACAACAACTCAAATTATTCAGATGCTCGTGCAGGATCATTGCAGGCTGCAGTGGATTTGTACGGTGCATGTTCAAATGAATTAAAACAAGCAACCAACGCATGGCGAGCTGTAGGAGTAGGGGCACCATATTTTGATGTGAACGCAGTTGTAACTTCCGATTATAATAACAGAAATGTTTCCTGTCACGATGCGTGCGATGGTTCGGCGGAGGCTTTCGTTATCAGCGGAATTTCTCCAGCATTTTTATGGAGCACTGGAGCCACTACATCTTCCATCAGCGGACTTTGCCCAGGAGCCTATACCGTTACAGTTACTAATGTTTCTGGATTAGGATGTGCGGTGGTAACAAAGACAGTTACTATTAATAACACCCCTAAACTTGTACTTCTTGCTCTAACTTTATCCAACCACAACGGATATAATATTTCCTGTAATGGTGGTAATGACGGAACTGCGGGTGCAAGTCCTTCTGGCGGAACAAATCCTTACAGTTATTCATGGAGCGATGGTCAGAGTTTTTCAAAAGCAACTGGACTTTCGGCTGGAACTTACTCGGTGACAGTCACAGATGTAAACGGATGTACTATCGCCCAAAGTGCTACATTAACTCAACCAACCGCTGTTTCAACCACTGCTGCACCCACAACAAATTACAACGGATTCAATGTGCGATGCCACGGTGGAAGTGATGGTGCTGCCGCTGCATCTCCTTCAGGTGGCGTAGGTTCATTCACATTTAACTGGAGTAACGGTGCAACAACAAATCCTGCAACAGGACTTTCGGCAGGAACATATACAGTGACTGTTACAGATGCAAACGGCTGTTCGCAAATAGCAAGCACAACATTAACAGAGCCATCACAATTAACAATTGATGCAGGAGCAAACAAAATTGTTTACTATGGATATCCAGATTCCTCTTGTACAAAATTGCAATCATTTGGCGCTGGTGGTGGTGTACCTCCTCGTACGTTGACATGGAGTAACGGAAGTCATGCAGCGATGATCAATGTTTGTCCGATTGCATCAACCATTTATTACCTCACAATAACGGATGCCAATGGATGTTCCGCTACCGACAGTGTGAGAGTTTGTGTTATTGATGTAAGGTGCGGACCAGGACTAAAGAATGTTACGATTTGTCATGGAACAGGAAGTCTCACGAATCCGTTTGTTACTATTTGTCTTGATAAGTTGGGTGCAAAGGCACATTTCTTAAATCATGTTGGAGACCAGCTTGCAACCTGCGGCATTGTTAAGGTTTGCGATTTTCCAGCTGTAGGTGCAAGATTTGAGGATTCAAGTGAAGAAGCAATCAACAGAGATGATGTTTATCTAGGTGCATTCCCAAATCCATTTTCTGGGATAACAACAATAAAATTTAAGTTATCTGAAAATGATAATGTCAATGTAAAAATCTATGACGTTTCCGGAAGAGAAAAAGCATTGATATTTACAGGAAAAACTATTGGGGGAAATATTTACGAGGCAACCTTTGCCGGAACGCTTCTTTCGAATGGAATCTATTTTCTCCATCTCAAAAAGGAAAACGGTGAAAGCATTGTTCGAAAATTAATTTTAACGAAATAGCAATAACGATCAGATATAAAACCCGTCTCATTATATAGACGGGTTTTTATTCTGCCTAACAAAACCAAATGAAAAAACTAATCTTTACTTTACGATTGTTTGTGTTTCTACAAACTGTTTCATTCATGATTCCGACTTTTTCCAATGCACAAAAAATTGCTTGTGGCGGGCAACATTCTCTTTTCCTTTGTAGTGACAGTATAGTAAACTGTTGGGGATGGAATTTGCTAGGTCAACTTGGAAACGGAACCAACGCCAGTACCAATCTCCCTGTGGAAGTGACCGCTTTGAACGGCATTCGTGATGTTGGTGCCGGAGTCAATCACTCCGTTGTGTTGAAGCATGATAGCACCGTGTGGGCGTGGGGTTATAATGCTAACGGTGAACTTGGAAATGGAACCACCACCGATAGCAATGTTCCAACGCAAGTAACAGGGTTATCGGATATTATTGCTCTTTCTTCCATGTATCATTCACTTGCTTTAAAACATGACAGCACCGTACTTGCTTGGGGTTACAACGCGTATGGCGAACTTGGAAACGGAAGTACTGTTGGTTTTAGCAATGTACCTGTTCCAGTAAGTGGACTCACAGGCATCACAAACATCGCTTGCGGATATTACCATTCTCTTGCTATTAAAAGTGATAGTACTGTTTGGGCTTGGGGCGGTCCTCCCGGAAATGGAAGCAACATGAACAGCAATTCCCCAATACTGATAGGCGGACTTTCGGGTATCGTTGCTATAGCAGGTGGCAATGGTTTTTCACTTGTATTAAAAAATGACAGCACTGTATGGGCATTTGGAAGCAATAACGAAGGCGAACTTGGAAATGGAAATACTACCAATAGTATTGTTCCTGTACAAGTCAGCGGACTCTCAGGTATCATAGCCATAGTGGCAGGAGTTTATCACTCACTCGCACTAAAAAATGATGGAACAGTATGGACGTGGGGATTTAATTTGTACGGCCAACTTGGTAACGGAACTAACACCGATAGCCATATTCCGGTGCAGGTTACAGGGCTTACTGGAATGGTGGCAATTGCTGGAGGATATTCGCATTCTATTGCGATGAAGAATGACGGCACTTGCTGGGCGTGGGGCGGTAACTCGAATGGGCAACTTGGCGATGCAACTTTTACAAATAGCAATGTACCAGTACAGGTATTGGGATTGTGTCAAAGTGCTAATTCAATAAATGAAATGACAGGTGCTTCAAGCATTTCAGTTTTTCCAAATCCTTTTAAAAATGAGTTTACAATATACGGAACTAATGAAAAAGGAATAGTAATAATTTTGGATGCAACAGGGAAAGAAGTTCAGAAGCAAAAGACTTTTAATCTAGAGACTAAAATCAATACTGAAAAATTATTGCTGGGTTTTTATCTGCTCCGCTATACGGAGGGAAATACTACTTCTAATAGTAAGTTGATTAAATATTAATTAAAGCAACTTACTACCAATTCTTAATATAAATTAGTTAAAAAAACGAAGTAGTTTTTTGTTAAGACGATTTTAAAAAATCATTGCATAGCCATTGCATACGAAATTTTTTTTAAGAAGTATTAGTGAAAAATTGCAAGTACATAGGACTAATTTATATTAAGTTTGGTATTAGAAGTACCTTCTTAAACGATTCTATCAATTTTTACATCCTTATTAATCTCTAAATTTTCCACATCTATTCCTTCTAGTAAAACTAATCCTGGTGTTTTTCCTTCACTAATAGATCCAAAAGTATTTTCAATTCCTAAAAATGTTGCACCATTTATTGTAGCCCATTTTATTAGGCGATCAAATGGAATTTCGGGATTTGTTTGTTGAATAATTCTCAACTCATCAAGGATATTTAATTTATGATTTGAAGCAAGACTATCTGTTCCAATCGTAACTTTTAATTGATCGCTATTAAAGAGATTGAAATCAGGTAAGCTGTCAGTAATGTATCGATTTGCATTCGGACATAAACACCAATAAATATTTTTATGTTGTGATGATGCCCAAGCAATTTCTTCTTCGTTTGTGTAAGTATTATGCACCAATAATAAATTATTACTCGCTACTAATTTTGGTAATGTTCTTTGTAATGGAGTTGATTCAGATGTTGCTTTAAAGAGCGAATAATCTAAACCGAGGTCACTAAATAATTCTGCAAAAGGACCAGTTTTATTTGTACAGAATTGATATTCATCCATACTTTCTTCCATGTGAATACTTACTGGAGAATTATTTTTATATTCAGTACTCAGTAATTCGAATAGCCAATCGGAAACAGAATAGGGTGCATGTGGAACTAAACTCGACGAATGGTTTTTAATGGATGAAAATTTTTCAGAAAGTGATTTTGCTTTTAAAATAATTTCTTCCGCTTTTGTTGGATCTAATCCGAGTACTTCAACGAATGTATGATAGTGTAATCGTGAATTATTTTTCACTTCAAATGAATTTTCAAAATTGGAGATATCACCAACAGCAACAATTCCATTTTGAAACATTTCATCTTCCGCCTTTTGCATTGCAGATAATTGTTCTTCTGCAGAAAAAGTAAATCGTTGTGCGAATAAACTGCGTATGAATGCACTCATGCCTTGCTTTTCAGGTATGCATCCACGTAAGTGAGAAAGCTCCAAATGACAATGTGTATTAATAAAACCCGGAACAATAATACCATTTAGGATTTCTGCATTTTTAGGAATTGTACTTTCATTAATGCTACAAATTTTTCCATCATGATCACATTCAATCCAACCATTTTTTATGGCTGGACGATCGCCAGTGAAAATTAAATCGGCGGAAAATCTTCGGTTCATTTTATGGGAATTTCGGTTCAAAATTAGCAGAATCATTTTTAAGGAACGATTCTGAGTATGAAATTTAGAATATTAATGCCTTTAAGTAGCTCTAAGAATGATTTTATGGTTTATAATCGGCTTCGGGGTCGTATCTTTGCCGAATCATGCAAAAGCCCAATCTACGCCATCTCGACGCTGAAAATTTAAAAGAATTTTTTATCAGTAAAGGTGAAAAGCCATTCCGCGCAAAGCAAGTACAAGAGTGGATTTGGGAAAAAGCAGCGCGCTCTTTCGAGGATATGACTAATCTTTCGAAAGAAACAAGAACATTGCTCGAAGAGAACTTTGTGTTGGATCCAATCACGATCGATAGTCAACAGATTAGTAGCGATCGTACCATCAAAAATGCTTTCAAATTACATGATGGATATATTATCGAAGGCGTTTTAATTCCTACCGATTCACGCATGACAGCTTGTGTTTCATCGCAAGTGGGATGTAGTTTAACGTGTAAATTTTGTGCTACTGGAAAATTAGATCGCGTTCGCAATTTGCATCATGATGAAATCTTTGATCAAGTTGCAATTATTCGTGAACAAGCAGAAAAAAATTATGGCATTCCACTTTCAAATATTGTTTACATGGGAATGGGTGAACCGTTATTGAATTATAGCAACGTATTGAAAAGCATTGAGCATATAACTTCTCAAAAAGGTTTGGGTATGGCGCCTTCTCGCATCACTGTTTCTACAGCAGGTATCGCGAAGATGATTAAAAAATTGGGTGATGATGAAGTGAAATTTAATCTTGCACTATCATTGCATGCCGCAAATGATAAAAAGAGAAGTCAGATCATGCCAATAAACGAACATAACACGTTAGAAGTTTTAGAAGAAGCATTAAATTATTTTCATGATAAAACAGGTAAGCGTGTAACCTTTGAATACATTGTTTTCAAAAATTTTAATGATACTCTTGAGGATGCGAAAGAGTTGCTAGCATTTTCAAAAAAAGTTCCTTCAAAAATTAATTTGATTGAATATAATTCGATTGGTGATGGTGAATTTCAAAATACGAGTGATGAAAAGTTGAATCAGTTTTATCAGTATTTAGCGAAGAATGGTTTGGTAGTTAATCTGAGAAGAAGTAGAGGTAAAGATATTGATGCTGCTTGCGGACAATTAGCTAATAAGGAGAAAAAAGTACTTCAATAAAAATTTATTTTTTTATAATTCTTTTAACGATTGAAAATTAGTAGAGTAGTTTTGATTTTATCGTTTGTGAGTTTACTTGCAGATATTGCGAGTGAATTATTGTATCCTGTAATGCCCGTTTATTTAAAGTCGGTTGGTTATTCTTTTATTGCCATTGGATTATTAGAAGGAATAGCAAATGTAGTGGCTGGAATTGCTAAAGGTTATTTTGGAAAGTTATCAGATAAACGAGGAGAACGAAGTGTTTTTGTTAAAACAGGATATGGATTTTCTGCTATTGGAAAAGGGTTACTATTAATTTCATCTTCATTACCGATAATTTATTTGTCGCGATTAACTGATCGGTTAGGAAAAGGAATTCGTACTGCGCCACGTGATGCGATTCTTGCTTCAGAAAGTACAGAAGAAACGCGCGCTGCTGTATTTGGATTTCATCGCGCAATGGATACAACAGGAGCAGTTATTGGTCCTGTGATTGGATTGGTATGGTTATACTTTTATCCAGGCAATTACAAAGGAATGTTTATGATTGCAGTTTTTCCTGCAGTTGCATCTTGGTTACTTACGCTAATTGTAAAAGATAAATCGATAAAAGAAAAGCCTGTTGTTAGTTTAGAAAAAAAAGGTGGATTCTTTAGTCATTTCGGATACTGGAATAATGCGAAGCTAGAATATAAATCGCTGGTTGGAACATTATTGTTTTTTGCTTTAGTAAATAGTCCGGATGTGTTTTTATTGCTTACCATTAAAGCCGCAGGATTTTCTGATCAAGCGATGATTGTTGCTTATGTATTTTACAATTTAATTTATGCTTTGTTGTCGTATCCTGTAGGAAAGTTAGCTGATAAGATTGGTAGAATGAAAGTATTAATTGTTGGTGTATTGTTATTTGTGGTTACTTACATCGGAATGGCTTATGCCTCATCACTTATTTCATTTTTAATTTTATTTATGATTTATGCAATGTCGATGGCATGTACAGAGAGTGTTGTAAAAGCGATTATCTCTGGATTTATTCCTGATAACGAACGAGGGACAGCAATTGGATTTTATTCTAGTACGAGTAGTATCGCTGCATTAATCGCAGGTGCATGGACAGGCTGGGTATTTGGGGCGTATGGAATAAAAGCAGCATTTTTAGTTACTGCTGCAGGTGCATTCATTTCAATGATTGTACTAATTCTTAAAATGAATAATCTTCAACAGAATAAAATAGAATTGTAATTATTTTTTCCGCAAGGATTATTTCGAGATTTCAAATCAATTGAGCTTCAAATTAATTCGTTTCATATAACCAGCAACATATTTTCCAATAATATCAAATTCTAAATTTACAGTATCTCCGATTTTTATTTGATGAAAATTTGTATGCTCAAATGTGTAAGGAATAATTGCTACTGAAAATTTTCCCGCAGCAGAATCGACTACAGTTAAGCTAACACCGTTGATGCAAATTGATCCCTTCGCTACTGTATAATTATTTGTTAAAGCATTATAGTTGAAATGAAATGTCCAACTTCCATCGTCTACAATAATTTTTTCACATAATGCTGTTTGATCAACATGACCTTGAACAATATGTCCGTCTAAACGTCCATTGGCGAACATACAACGCTCTAAATTTACTTTGTCACCAATTTTTAATGAGCCAAGATTTGTTTTATGTAAAGACTCTAAAATTGCTGTTACTGAATATTGATTATTTTGAATGGCAATGATTGTTAAACATACACCGTTATGTGCTAAGCTTTGATCAATTTTTAATTCGGAGGTAAAAGGACAAGAAAGCGTGAATGTTTTATTTGTACCAGATTCGCTAATTGATTCAACGATGCCTTGTGATTCGATAATGCCTGTGAACATTTTTGATTGCTTAAATTCTTTTACGAAATTACAAAATACGAATGAATGTAGGCTTGCTATGAATTGATATCAAATAAGAAAAAATTATTCTAATTCTTTTAGTTTGCCTACAGCATTAGAATAGGTTGAAAGTGCACGCTCTCTCGCAAATTTATGATCAACAATTGGTTGAGGATAATTAAACTCTTGAAACTCTGGAACCCATTTTTTGATGTATTTAAAGTCGGGATCGAATTTTTTAGTTTGTTCAGTAGGATTAAATATTCTAAAGTAAGGCGCTGCATCACATCCCGAACTTGCGGCCCATTGCCAACCACCATTGTTTGATGATAATTCAAAATCCAATAATTTATATGCAAAATATGCTTCGCCCCAACGCCAATCGATAAGAAGATGTTTCACTAAAAAACTTGCGGTGATCATTCGAACTCGGTTATGCATAAATCCAGTTGCATTTAATTCACGCATTCCTGCATCAACGATTGGATAGCCAGTTTCTCCATTGCACCATCTTTTAAATTCTTGTTCATTATTATTCCACTTTATTTTGTTGTAAGCTGGCTTAAACGCGCCAGAAACTACATGTGGAAATTGCCACAATATGCACATGTAGAAATCTCTCCAAATTAATTCATTAAGCCACTTGAAACTTATCTCTTTTGAATGTCTTGCCAATTCACGAATACTAACTGTTCCAAATCGTAAATGAATACTAATTCTTGAAGTGCCTCTAACTGAAGGAATATCTCTGCGATCAGCATATTGTTTTAATATTTCATCCGAAAATAAAATCGGAGGAAATTCAATTGCATCGTCAGAAAAATTCATTTCTTTTAATGAAATAATTTTCGTGAATTTTGTTTGTAAGAAATTGTTGAAGTATTTGTTATTTGGGTACGATGACAAATAAAAATCATTCAGCTTTGCCATCCATTTTTTTGAATAAGGTGTAAAAATAGTATAAGGATTTCCGTCATCTTTTGTTACTTCATCTTTCTCAAAAATTACTTGATCTTTAAATGTATTGAATGCGATTCCATTTGAAGAAAGCTCATCAGCAATCCTTGCATCACGTGCCTTTGCATAAGGTTCATAATCGTGATTTACAAATACAGTTTGTACATTGAGTTCTTGAATTAATTCCTTCCAACATTCAGTTGCATCACCGTATTTTACAAGTA
This sequence comes from Bacteroidia bacterium, assembly GCA_038206385.1. Classification (GTDB taxonomy): domain Bacteria; phylum Bacteroidota; class Bacteroidia; order AKYH767-A; family OLB10; genus JANXSD01. The sequence continues at coordinate 9,386 of JBBRAW010000042.1, forward strand.
AACTACTTCCATATTTTTGAAGCTCCTGATTTAACAATTCTAATTGTTGATGAATAAAAATGACACGTTGATCTAATCGATTTTCAAGTTGATCTAAGATTGCTTTGTCGAAAATAAAAACTGTTAAAACAGGCAATTTACTTTTAAGGGCATGATACAATGCTGCATTGTCAGCAAGACGTAAATCTCTTCGAAACCAATGAATATTTATGGGTGATTTATTTTTCATAAATATCTTTTAATGTAGTATCAAGATTTGAAAATTGAAATACGAAATCACTTTTTATAATTTTGGTAGCCGAGGCTTTTACACTATCCAAAACAATTGCTTTTTGTTCACCCATAATGATATTTAAAAGAAATGTGGGAACAGGAATGGGGATACTTATTTTGTTAATTACTGATCTTAATGAAAGCATGAATGATTGATGATTAACAGGAGATGGAGCTACCGCATTATAAACACCAACCATTGATTCATTTCGTATTGCATGAATATACATATTACAAATATCATCGATATGTATCCAACTCATATATTGCTTTCCAGAACCTAATATGGGAGTTATTCCAAATTTAATTGGAGTGGCCATTGGAACTAGAGCACCACCATTTTTTGAAAGTACAATTCCTGTTCTTAATAAAACGTTACGTATCGGAAAGTGATCATAACTAGCTTCCCATTTTGTTACTGTCTCTGATAAAAAACCAATTCCTGTTTTGCTTTCTTCAAATAACAATTCATTAGCTCGATCACCATAAATTCCAATAGCTGACGAACCAATTATAGCTAAAACATTATTTTTTTGTGTTTGCAATGCTTGCAATAAAGTTGCGGAAGCATCCAATCTGCTTTTAATAATTTTTTCTTTGAATGAATCACTCCATCGTGAACCTGCGATTGATTCACCTGCAAGATTTACAATATGTGTAATTCCAAGTAGTGCTGATGCATCAAGTGTTTTTGTAGCGGGGTTCCATTGATAAGAAGGAATTCCATTTTTTGTTTTTGCTTCACGACTTAAGTAACTAACCAGAAATCCTTCTTCTAACAATAAAGTTGTAAGTCTGCTACCTATTAATCCAGTTCCACCGGCAATAAGTACGTGAGGTTTTTGATTCATCATAACTATTTCGATAAACACACATGAACAAAATAAGTTTTATTCTAGGAGATAATTAGGGTCGAAGCCTGAATCGCCAGGATCAAAATTCAGTATTGGAGATGCTGCTGGTCGTTTTCCAAATCGTACTTGAAGTGATAATTTGAAATAGAATGTTGCTGCTTGTTTACTCTTCACTTCGTCCAAAATCATTTTTCCTCTACCTACTAAACCAATTTCAGGCGTTAAAACAACATGACGATCGGTATAATATCTTCCAACAATACTAAATTTTGGAAAACGCTGACGATAAATTAGTGGATCGTGGAAATGTAGTGTGTCAGGTTTTAAATAATTATAGCTTCCATTAGAATTCACTTTTAGGCTTAAGCTAAATTTATTACTAAACTTATGTGTATAAGCTGCATTAAATGGAAAGGTAAATTGAATTTGGTTTTCCTTATTAATTTTATAACCACCGCCAATTACTGGCAAGGGATAATCTCTTCCTGATAAGGGACTATATGTTATTCCTAATGTATGCCAAAATCGATTGTTGTGATATAATTTTCTCCAAATTATGGATCCATTAAGGCGAATAAATTCTGGTTTAAACCAAAAATTTTCTGTTGGTAATGAAGTGCTCAATTGCACAAGAAAAAGATTACGTAAGCTACTTGCACCAGTCGCAATTAATCCTGTTACACTGATTTTGGCATTCGTTAATAATCGAGAAGGTTCTATATAATTGATTTCAGTTTGACGTGCATTTACCCCAGCTTGTGCCAATACAGCAATATAGGGTTTTCCTCCATCTACGCTAAGCCAATCTTTTCCTTTGTAAATGGGTAATCGAAAATTAAATGATCCACCGGTAAACCCATTTTTTATGGTAGTGTCTTCTACTTGACTAGGAGCAAGGTATTCAACGTCGGCTTGCCACATAGATGATAATAATGGGTGCGGTCGATATTCCTGTGCAAACAAACTGACATTGATAAACATCAACAAAATGATTGCGAAACATTTTATAATTGTAAGATGATATTTTAGCAATTGATAAGTTTTTTTATGTTTGTTAAAACGAATTTTACTGAAATAAAGTATGTAAAAATCAAATGTACTGTAAGCGATTCAAATAAACAATTTCATGTGTATCATTTTGTAATGAATCAAACCAACAATTTTCAAGATACATGAAATGAAACTAATTTTTCGTCATAAATTTAATTCTCTATTGCTAGTAATTTTAAAATCTAAAATAAATTATTTATAGCCATTAATCAATTAAATTTGTTCAGTTACTATTACAAGTTACAAAATGGATTCAACAGAGTTAGAAAAATACCGATATGACCTTGCATTTTTGAGGATGATGGCCGATCAAACAATAAAGGATTTTGATCGGTTTAGCTATGATCTGCAATTTAACGAACAACTTCCAGTAGATTTTAATAATTATTTAGAACAATTATGCGACTTTATAAAGGTTTGCTGTAAGACTGATTCCAACCGCTTATCTTCGCTGTTATATGGCATAGATGTTCCTGAGCATTTACTCCCACCACGCTCAGGATGTGCCGATCCAAAACGAACTGCTGAAGTTATTTTACAGCGTGAATTAATAAAAGTGGTGATGCGAAAACTTTATGCTGGGTAATATGTTAATTATCAAAATATACGGCGAGCATGCCTTCCGTTTAAAATGATCAATCGGAAAAATTACTAATGAATCATTTCTCAATAAAAGATGTTGAAGCCCTCACGGGAATTAAGCCACATACATTACGTATTTGGGAACAGCGATATGGTATTCCACAACCTAAGCGTACTGCAACGAATATTCGTTATTATGATGATGAGGATATTAAATTGTTGTTGAGTGTCGCAATGCTTAATCGCCAAGGACATAAGATTTCAAAAATCACACAAATGTCGAAAGAGGTTCTTGATACTTTAGTATTAGAACTTAGTAATGAAACAGGCGATAAATTAGTTCATATTGAGTCGTTGACAAGTGCAATGTTAAGCCTTGATGAAGTGGCTTATGAAAAAATTCTTTCATCCAATATTTTGCAATATGGAATTGAAAGAACCTATTTAGATATTATTTTTCCATTCTTATTACGTATCGGAGTTCTATGGCAAACTGGAGCCATCAATCCTGCTTATGAACATTTTATTACGAATTTAATCCGTCAAAAATTATTTGTCGCATGTGATTCTCAACCAAAAAATTTAAACCCTGCATCAAAAAAATTTATTTTATTTTTACCTTCTAATGAATCGCATGAAATAGGTTTGTTATTTGCTAATTTTCTGATACGTTCTTATGGACATCACACCAGTTACCTCGGTGTTAATTTACCAATGGATGATTTAACTTCTGTAATGCAAGTGTATAAGGCTGATTATATTTTAACCGTGCTTACGGCTGCAATACCAAAACAAACACCAACTATTGTGGCGAATAAATTAGCAAAGAGTTTCCCAAAAACATCTATACTTATTTCAGGAGCTCAAATTTTTCACATGAATATTCATCTGCCAAGTAATGTACGTTTTATATATTCGATACAAGAGTTGGTTGATCTATTAATTTACTTGCGAATAAAGTAACTAAACTTAATTCTTATTTTTTCAAATACGAAAGAAATTCATTTCGAACATCGTAGTTTAAAAAGCGACCTGAATATTCTGCGGTTGTTGTGCTGCTATTTACATCATGAATCCCTCTTGATGCAACACATAAATGATTCGCGTCAATTACAATTGCAATATCTTCTGTTTCTAAAGCGTGTTTTAAAGCTTTTGAAATATCTATTGTTAATCGTTCTTGCACTTGAGGTCGGCGAGAAAAATAATCTGCAATTCGATTTAATTTTGATAAGCCGATAACTTTTCCAGTTGAAAAATAAGCTACATGAGCTTTGCCATAAAATGGCACCAAATGATGCTCACACGTAGAATAAATCGTAATATCTTTTACAAGCAACATTTGGTTGTACTGATAATTGTTGCTGAATAAAGATAGTTTCGGTTCGTTAGCAGCATCCAATCCACTAAAAGTTTCATTCAGATACATTTTTGCAACTCTCATTGGAGTATCTCGTAAGCTTTCATCTGTCATGTCTAAGCCAAGTATAGTCATGATTCCATGAATATGATTTTTAATCCGCTCTATTTTTTCAGCAGCATTCAATGTCGTGGAATTCTTTAGGATTGGAATATTGTTATCGCTTTTATGCAGAAGCAATTCTTCCAGTGAGAAGGAAGAACCGTTCATAATTTCCTTTTTATCTTCTAGGGCCACTTTCTGTGTTGATATTAATGAATAGGGGCGTTTGTTGTTTCCTGAGTCAGTTTTCATTTTTGATTTGATCGTTATTGAGGTTAATTGCCTGTTGACTCCCTTATAACATATATATTATTAAACTGTTTAAGATATATAGTATATTATTAAACATAAAATAGATGATTTTTTACGAAGTTGGCATCTTATAATCATCATAAAAGTGATTTTTTAGCAATGTAATCAATAAACATAAGATTTTATAATTGATAATCAATAAATTACATATTGTTTAACAATAACGTTAAATAATTAAACAAAAATTTGTTTTATAACTATTTACAGCCGTAAATTTGTGGAAGTAATTATATTAATACTTAAACATTATGACACAATTAGAATTCAATTTCAAGGTAAAAGAGAATTACAAACCTCTTAGAGGTTATGCGCTTAAGCTGACTCAAGATCCTGAGGACGCTAATGATTTAGTACAAGAAACGATGTTAAAGGCATTTGTCAACAAAGACAAATTTGAAGATGGGACGAACCTGAAAGGGTGGCTTTACACAATCATGAAAAATGTTTTCATCAACAATTATCGCAGATTTGTGAAGGGTAATATCTTTAGCGATGATACTGAAAACCAATTTCATTTAAATTACGCTAGTAATACTACTCGTAATGATGGTGAAAGCAGGTTAGTGATGAAAGATTTAACAAATGCCATTAATGCTCTTTCTGAGAACCTTAAAACTCCATTTTTGTTGAGTTATCAAGGGTATAAATACGAGGAAATTGCAAATTTCCTTTCTGTTCCATTAGGGACTGTCAAAATAAGAATTCACGTTGCTCGACAAAAGCTGAAGCAAACACTTCAATCCTACGGTACTCGTTATGGTTATTCATTGAATTAAAATTTTGTAGTAGATAGGTTTGTAAAGTCTCACTTGAAAAAGTGAGGCTTTCTTTTTTAGTTGCTGGCCCATTGGACTATAAACGCAATATTATCATCCAATTTTGGTTACTGATCAGAGGAGTTTTAGGTAGTTAATAATTTGCATCGAATTGTTAATTACGCCTTCTCAATTTATAAATTTATACGTTGATGATCTATATCTTTGAGCTGCTTAAAAGCCTCTACATTAAATAATATGATTAGTAAAATAAAATCGTTGAACAGGAGGTGGTTAATCCCTTTCATGCTCGTTCCATTTGCAGTTATTAGTTGGGGATTCGGAAATGATTTTTTCGAATATGGAAAACAACTTGAAATATTTGCGAATGTTTATCGTGAAGTAAATCATTATTATGTGGACGATGTGAATCCAGGTAATTTAATGAAAACAGGTATTAACGGAATGCTTACAAATCTTGACCCTTATACCAATTATTATCCTGAGTCGGAGATTGAAGATTATCGTATCAAACATGTAAGTGCAGAATATGGCGGAATTGGAGCAAGTTCTTTCCGAACAGGTGATAGTGTTATAGTTTTAGATGTATTAGATAGTTACCCAGCACAAAAAGCAGATTTACGTGCTGGAGATGTTATCGTTGCTGTTGGAGGAAAATCTTTAAAAGGACTTTCAGCTGAAGAAGTAGATGATTTATTAAAAGGGCAAAGTGGTACCACCATAAAACTTAGCGTTGGAAGAATTGGAGAGCAACAACTAATTGAAAAGTCAATTGTGCGTGCAGATGTAAAAGTGAACAATGTTCCTTATTACTGCATGTTAAATGATAGTACTGGATATATTAAACTCGATAAGTTTTTACAAAATTGTTATAATGAAGTGCATGATGCATTAGTGGATTTAAAGAAAAATCCTAAAATAAAATCATTGGTATTTGACCTTCGTGGTAATGGTGGTGGATTGCTTGAAGAGTCTGTAAATATTTTAAATTTATTTATTGATAAAGATCAATTATTGGTTACTCAAAAAGGGAAGTTAAGTAGCTCCAATAATGAATATGTTACCAAAGCAATTCCGCTCGACAATCAAATTCGTGTTGCTGTTTTAGTTGATAAACATTCTGCTTCAGCAAGTGAAATTACTGCAGGAAATTTTCAGGATGTGGATAGAGGTGTTGTAATTGGTCAGCGTAGTTATGGAAAAGGATTGGTGCAACAAACGCGACCATTGAGTTATAATTGTCAGCTTAAAGTTACTGTTGCGAAATATTATACTGCTAGTGGAAGATGTGTTCAAACGAAAGTGTATACTCATCGTGGTGAAGAAGGTAACATGGAAGAATTACCAGATTCAATTATTAAAGAATTCAAAACAAAAAACGGACGTACGGTTTATGATGCAAGTGCAGTTTATCCTGATCGTTACGTAGCACCTTTTGATACAAGTAATATTGCAAAAAGTTTATACCATCGTCTTTTGATTTTTGATTACGCTTCACTTTATCGTTCTAAAAAATCAAATATAGCACCCGCAGAAAATTTTAAATTAACTGATGAAGAATATAAAGACTTCATGCAATATGTGGATGCCAAAAATTACGATTATACAACACAAACGGAACTAGCTTTTAAAGATTTAAATGAGAGTATTATCAAAGATAAATACTATGCAAATGTTAGTAATGAATTAACGGGTTTAGGAAAAAAACTCATGCATAATAAAGATGAGGATTTAGTAACTTTCAAACCAGAAATAAAATTGATGTTGGAGCAAGAAATTATTGGTCGCTACTATTTTAGTAAAGGTCGTTATCAATACATGTTCCGTACAGATCCAATAATTAAAGAAGCACTTTTAGTTTTAGGTGATCCAATATTATACAATTCAATTCTTAAAGGAGAAGGATCGTATAAAGTGATTGGGAAAGCAAATAAATACTAGGAAGATTTTTCTTATTGAACTCCTTTAAAGTTCCTTAAAAAGCGCACATCGTTTTCTGAAAAAATACGCAGATCATTCACTGCATATTTCATCATCGTAATCCGTTCGATACCCATTCCGAAAGCAAATCCTGAATATTTATTGGGATCAATTTTTCCGTTTTCTAATACTGCAGGGTCGATCATTCCGCAACCTAATATTTCTACCCAGCCACTGTATTTGCAAACGTTACATCCACTGCCTTTGCAAATCTGACAAGATATATCCATCTCTGCAGAAGGTTCCGTAAATGGAAAATAAGAAGGACGTAAACGAATTTTTGTATCTGCATTAAACATCTCTTGTGCGAAATAAAGTAGTGTTTGTTTTAGATCAGCAAACGAAACTTTTTCATCAATATAAAATCCTTCAACCTGGTGGAAGAAACAATGTGCTCGTGCAGAAATTGCTTCATTACGATATACTCTTCCCGGACAGATTGTTCTGATTGGAGGTTTTTGTTTATCCATCACACGCACCTGAATAGATGAGGTGTGCGTACGTAAAGCTAACTGTCCGTTATAAATTGTTTGGTCGGGAGTTAAGTCAATAAAAAAAGTATCCTGCATATCACGAGCGGGATGTTCGGGCGGAAAATTTAATGCAGAGAAATTATGCCAATCATCTTCGATCTCTGGTCCATCACTAACATTGAAACCTATTCGTGAAAAGATGCTTATTATTTCTTTACGTACCAATGTAAGTGGATGAAAAGATCCTGTAGTAATTGGCTCTCCAGGTAATGTTAAATCTTGACCTTTGAAATCATTATTACTATCCGTTTCAAAGGCATCTTTGAATTCAAGAATCTTTCCTTCTGCCGATTGTTTTAATTCATTTACTAATAATCCAAACTCTTTCCTTTCTTCTGCAGCTACATCTTTAAGCTTCGAAAATAAATCACCAAGCAATCCTTTTTTGGAGATAAAACGCAAACGGAATTGTTCCAACTCTTCTTTAGTTGAAGGCTGAAAACTTTTTGCTTCCGCAATGTATGCACGAACTACTTCGAACATGAATTAATTTGAATAAGAGATTGTTTCCCGTTGAGGAAATAAATGAAATTACGAAATGGATTATTTTATTCGATAACCTTAACAGTCATTTTGATATCCTTTAAAGGACGATCGCCAGGTGCTGTTGGTTCATTCGCAATCTTATCAAGGATGTCTAAACCTTCCACAATATGCCCAAAAACTGTATAATTCATATCAAGAAAAGGAGTTCCTCCTAATGTTTTGTATGCTTGACGATTTGCCTCAGTATATTTAATTCCAAGACGCGTCTCAGTGCTATTTAATTCAGCATCAGTAGCAGGTTTCCCTTGAACAATATAAAACTGACAACCACTAGAAGCTTTAGCAGGATTCTCTGTCCTTGCTGCTGATAATGCGCCTTTAATATGATTCAAAGAATCCACGAATTCAGCAGGGATCGTATAACCAACATCACCGCTACCTAACATTTGACCAGGCTTCGCATTTTTTGAATCTGGATCACCACCTTGAATCATAAATCCTTTGATTACACGGTGAAATAATGTGCCGTCAAGGGTGCCTTCCTTAGCTAATTTGATAAAATTATCGCGGTGCTTTGGCGTTTGGTTATACAATTGAACTTTGATAACACCATATTCAGTTGTGATGGCAACAACAGTTTCTTTTTCCATTTTTTTCTTGTTATTTTGGGCAGATGCAAGGTTAAAAACCATCAGCATGGCCAGACAAATTCGGATACCGTTTTTCATTTTAGAGAAATCGTTAACTTTGGAGTGTAACAGCCAGACCATTATTGATCTGTTTTGTTCTGCAATGATAGTTAAATTTGAACAAATTTATTTCAAATCCGTATAATCTCTACCAATATAAACCACATGTTTCGCTACGCACTTATCCTTCTTGCAATTACAGCAGTATTTGCTTCTTCCTCATGTAAAAAAACAAAGCCTTGCGAGGCAATTGTTACCGTTATGGATACTTTAGGTTTGCCAGTAGCTGGTGCTCGGGTAGTTTTACGTCAGGATAGTGTTATTAATCCTACAACTGGAATTCGTGCCGATATTTTAGCTGATGGGATTACTGCTGGTAACGGCGAAGTTCATTTTGAGATTAAATTGGAAGCCGTTTTGAATCTCGAAGCGTCACTCGACCTACTTTCTGCAAAAGATTATATCCGTTTGGAGCAATCTGAATTGGTAAGAAAAACGGTAGTTTTAAAGTGAAATTAGATGTTGTTAGTTTAAAACACTTTAAAAAGTTCTCAAAAAGCACAAGTTGTTTTAAAGGTGTAGTGTTTAATAAGCTATATATCTGACTGATAATTTACTCATTTTTTTAGAGTGGTGATTTCGGAAACATTTAATTTTCAGGATCATTTACGAGAAAGCAATTTGAAATTGAATTTTTCAGACTATTAATATTGATTTCTAAGATTCGTTTTTGAGTTTACTTGACAATTTTATAAAAAGAGAGTTTTTTTAATATATTATTTTAAAAAATTAACTGCTTTAATACAAATATTTATATTTGAATAATTGAGTGAGAGGCTTTGATGAATTTGGGATTTGATTAATTCATTCATGCTTTTAACAAGAATAATTACAACGTTTTATGAATCACCTAAAAATTCTTGTTGTTGATGATCACCCATTGATACGAAAGGGATTTGAAAGTATTTTAAAAGGATTAAATTTTGATACTCCTTCGGTTAATGCTTCAGATGGTTTTGAGGCAATAGCTTTAATGAAAACAAAAAAATTTGACTTTGTTTTTATGGATATTCACATGCCAAAAATGAGTGGAATTGAAGCTACCAAAGAAATACGTGCTTTAGACAAATCAATAAAAATTGTTGGAATTTCTGCATATTCTGAAATTGATTTAATTTCAAAACTTTTTAAAGCGGGCGCAAATGGATTCACCGATAAAACAATTGACTCGAAAGAGCTATATCAATTAATTCAATCCGTTTACAGTGGAAATATATATTTACCAAAAAGTATCAAAGATGAATTGTTAGAATTCGATGCAAAGCATACAAGCACTTCAAATGCCGAAATAAAATTCACTCTTAAACAAAAAAACATTTTGAATTTGATTTGCAATCAATTTTCTTCTAAAGAAATTGCTTTAATCTTAAATATAGCAAATAAAACTGTTGAATGGCATAGAGCTAATTTGTTTAAATTAACAAATTCGAAAAATGTTGCTGGCTTAATTAAATATGCTTTTAAAAAGGGAATTTTATAGGTTTGAATGGTTTTTGCATTTCATAGTGCCTGCTTAAATATGGAAGTTGGTTTCATTTTAATGGATTATTCTTTTAAAATTTTTGCAACAAACAATTTATTACCTGATATAAATTGCAAGAAATAAATGCCACTTGATAGGCTTTCTACATTCATCGTTGTTTGCAACTCATGAGCTGCTTTTTGTTGCAATACTTTATTTCCTTTTAAATCATATAAAAGCAATTCTCCTAATAAATCATTTGTTTGAACAGTTATGTGATCCTTAACAGGATTAGGAAATACTTTTAATGGTTGATTATCCATTACCTCATGAATACCAGTATTAATTACACAATTACTATCCAAACAACCATTGCTATCCAATTTCATTATCCATGAATTTTGAATACTTGTACTTGTATCGTAAACAGTACCACAAACAATAAATCCATGATCAAATGTTTCTTGAAAATCGATGATATAACTAAAGAGACCCGAACGATTATAAAAATGTTCCCAAAGTTTATTTCCACTACTGTCCATTTTCGCAATCCAACCAATAGGAGTATCATTTAAAGAACTATCCTTTTTCCTACCTACAATCACAACACCACCGTCGGATATTTCTTTGCTTATAAATGCATCTCTAGATTCAGGTCCATTATAAATATTTTTCCATTTGAAGTTAAAATTACTATCCAGTCGTGCAACACAAAATGGATCAATTGCATCAGTAATACTAATTACAGTATCCAAAGAGAGAATTAATAAATAATCATTATTGCCATACCTCCATAAATCCCCTCCCCCCCCACTATTTAATGCGCCTTGAATAAACTTTTTAGTCTTAACTAAATTTCCTTGCAAATCATAAACAGCTAAATAGGGATGATGCCAGTTACTCGTATTCGCTTCTGCACCACTGATCACCAATTGATGTTTTGAATTTTCTATTACATGAAATGCTTGTTCATCAACACCTACTCCTAAAGTGCGTTGCCAAATAACATTTCCTGCTGTATCTGTTTTTACAATCCAAAAATCATTGTTAATGTTTGGAGAATATTTTACGTGGTTCCCAACGAACACATATCCACTGTCACTACTTTGAATGCAATCGTAAAAAACATTTACAGAAGTATCACCTATAAATTTAACAAATTCTGTATCACCTAATGCATTATACTTTATGGCCATACCTTTTCCTTGATTTGTTGCAGTATTTATAGCTGCACCCAAAATCCAACCACTATCAAATGTTGGTTTTAAGGAACCTGAAAATCCAACATAACACTGCGCTCCCGGATATTCAAAATATTTTACGAATGCGCTGGTTCCATCCTTATTTAATTTACCAAATTCAACTCCATAGGTATTGGATTGTAAATCGGCCCCATAAGTACTGTAAACATAACTACTATCAGCCACTTGATGAATACTGTAAGGTAATTCTCCATAATTACTATAATGAAAAATAGTGTCAAAGTTTTGCTGCGCTTCACAAAAAAAAGATAATAAGCAGGCACTTATTATAAGTGCCTGCTTAAATATGGAAGTTGGTCTCATTTTAGTGAATTACTACCAAAGGTACTGATTTTAACCTTTCTGATCCATCCATTAATTGTAAATAGTAAATACCTTGTTGCAAGCTAAATGTGGAGATAACTTGCTTATTATTTTCTTGATTCAAGGTAATCTTACTTTAAATAGGAATCCTTTAATTGAATAGAAACTTAAATAGAGGTTTAAATAAACTTTGATTGAGTTTATTCGCTGTCAGGTGTTTCTTCTACAAATAATCCTTGTTCACGGAAATATTCAATAGCGGATTGTTTGAGTAGGTAATCCTGTTCACCTAAGTTCATACGGGGAAGTTGCTGAACTAATTTCCAATGTGGCCAACCCTCATTATCAACACCTTCAAGATTATAAAATCCATACAAACTAAGTAGCTTGCAGGTAGCTATATGCATCAAATCCTGTTTTTCGTGTTTGGCAAATTTCCGAGTTCCCTGTCCTAGTTCTTGAATTCCAATAAGAAACAGTAATCCTTGAAGATCTACATCGGCATCAAAATGATCATTTATTTTATCAATAAGAAGATCCCAATCTTTCTTGAGCTCTTCAATATTTCGTAGATGTAACATAATGCGAAGGTAGGTGACAATGTATAATTCACAATTCGTAATTCATAATTTTTATTTAAAAAGTAGATTGCATACTTGTTGGTACCGCTCCATTCTTAATTTTGTGCTTTAATTAAGAACCATGAACTACTTAGATGTTGTAATCGCCATCCCTCTTTTGTGGGGTGCTTATATGGGTTGGAAAAAGGGATTGATTTTCGAAATTGCGATGATTATTGGGATGATTCTTGGAATTTATTTGGCCTTTAAATTCTCGAGTATGTTTGAACATTTGGTGGGTACTTATATTCATGGAAGTACTTCCGCATTACCCTATATTACTTTTTTTCTTGTCTTTATTGCTGTGATAATCATTATGATTTTACTAGCAAAATTTTTGGAAGGAGTATTGAAAATGTCATCTCTTACTCCAATCAACCAAGTTTTGGGTGCCCTTTTCGGATGCATAAAATTTGGATTAGCAATAAGTGTAATGCTTTCACTCCTTCGTCCTGTTGATGCACGTGTTGGGATCATGAGTGCTAAAACAAAATCAGAGTCGCATTTATATGGACCTGTTTTAAATGTAGCACATTATTTATTTCCAGCATTACAAGATGTGAAGTCGGAGTTTAGTAAGAGGATTTGAAGAAAGTAACATTAAATTTTGAACAACATTAATTAAGAATTAAATTTGACTATATTTGAAAATGAAGAACAGCATAGTAGTATTAATTGATTTCACGGAAGGTTGTAAAATTGCTATCGAGCAAGCAAAAGTCATTGCGAACTTTGCGGATGCAAAAATTGTTGCTGTTCATTTTTTAATGAAAAATGATAATGCAAATGAAGTAGAAAAGGAATTGTCACTTTTTACAGGCAATGCAATGGGGGAAGAAACAAATTTTGAAACTGTTATTGCAACAGGCGAATTAATGCATAATGCCGCTGCTGAATTAGGTCGTATAAATCCTATGTTGGTTGTTGTCGGAACACATGGTGTTAAAGGAATAAAGCAAAATCTTTTTGGAGCTCATATTCTTAAATTAGTTCAAGCAATTCCATATCCGTGTTTGGTAGTTCAAGAAAATACGAAAGTGAATATCGCAGGAATTAAGAAAATATTATTTCCTGTTGGTCCGCATAAGATGTATGCAATTAAGACAGAACAAACGGCAATGATTGCTAAAATTTTTGATGCTGATATTGTTCAATATGAAATCGAGCGACCATTAATTACTCCTGATCCCGCATTAATAAAAAACATGAAAGAGGCGAAGGAGTATTTTCAAACTTCTAACAATCGTTTTAGTGAAATTAAAGAAGACAGTAAAGTTATTTCAGTAGGATTTGCTCGACAAACAATTAATTATGCAGAAGAAAATAATTTTGATTTAATTTCTTTGATGTCGGATGTTCCTGTTGATGATGCTTACATCGGAAGAACTGATAAAGAAAATTTCTTAACCAATCCTGCTGGGATTCCAGTTCTGTGCTGTAATAAATAATTTAATTCTTAAGTATGATGTTAGATTAAAATCGAATAAATTTCAATAATTTTCCATCACCATTTTAACTCCTGGCAATTCTTTGCCTTCGATATATTCGAGAAGTGCACCACCACCTGTTGAGACATAACTAACATCATTAGTAAAATGAAATTGGTTGATAGAAGTATTTGAATTTATTAATACAAAATAAATTTTCCCCTTTCTAAAATTTTTTTATCTTCAAATACGGAATAATAAAAAATGCCGACATTATTTCTTGATATGCTATAGGTCTGCTCAGCCACAACATCCTGGTTAGAATATATCATTTGCCCTAAACCATTTACTATATTAACAGTATATCGTTTATTAGTTGTTGCACCTTTTAAATTAAAGGAATGATCAAAATTTATGTAATTAAACTTAGTCACATAATTTGATTTTGAAGCAATGCCAACTGTAACAAAACAGCTACCATAAACAGGAGAATATAAAGAATCTCTCACGCATTGTAATATTTTAACTTCATCAATAGCTTGAAATGCGGATTCGTTTATTCCAGTACTTGCACCAATACTTTCGATATAATAATAAGTGCCTGAGCTACCTGAAATATTAAAATAAAAACAATTTCTTGTTCCTGTTCCGGGAATATTTATTGGCCGGACACTATCAACAATATATATAAAAGGCGAAGGTTGAAAGTTTCCCACATAAGTGTTTTTCAATGAATCACCATCAGTTAAACTAAAATCATAAAGTAAAAATTCAGTTGCTGAAACACTATCATAAATAAAAACTTTCTTTTGTATAGTATCTTCTCTCATGATGGAACTTTGAAATATAGTATCATTTAAAAAAAATGGATAAGTAAAACAAATGGCTGCGTTGCTGTATATATGATAGCCGGATAAGTTTTTATACATAACGCCGTTTATTGTCGTATCATTCCCTTCAACAATTATTTGCCCTGATTGAAACGTGCAAAATGTAGAGGCATCACCTTGAAACTGCTCCCAGATATGGTGATTACCAAGTAATTTATGATAGCTCTGTGCGCTTAATGATATAGAACTTAACAACATCATATTACACGCAATAATAATCTTTAAGTTTCTTTTCAAAACGTTTTATTTTTTTATGTCATTGAAAACAGAAAGAAAAGTTCTGTAAATTTAAAAAGAAATATTGATAACCTGAGTTCGGGATAAGAATATTTTGAATATTATTTATAACTATTTGATTATCATATAAATGCAGCATTAAAATCGATTACTATTGTAGTGCAAACAACAAATAAGAATCAATTTCAATGCTACAAGACAAAATTGCAG
>JBBRAW010000043.1:0-24834 GCA_038206385.1 Bacteroidia bacterium
TTTCGCATTTTTTTAAGAACAAATTAAATTTTAATTTTCAGAGAACCGAACACAACTTGGAAATTCACTCTCTACCTCCCGATAGCTATCGGGATGAGCTACTTTCGCATTTTTTTAAGAACAATACTCAAAATCAGTTAACGACAACCGATTTTTTCGGAGGTCAAATTTAGTTTTATCTATACATACCAGCAAATTTTAGCTGCTTATCTTTACTTTCTCCCTCGTTATCAACTTCTTAATTTCATTAAGCTTCATTAAAGCCTCTACTGGAGTAAGTATATTGATATCAATATTGAAAATTTCGTCTCGGATTTGCTCTAATAGTGGATCATCGAGTTGAAAAAAGCTTAGTTGAAATTGATCTAACTGTTGTTTATTGGATGATGCTTTCACCAATTCTGTGTTGCTGTGAGCTTTTTCCAAGGTTTCAAGCATCTGTTCTGATCGATGTAAAACTTGAGTCGGCATTCCCGCCATTTTAGCCACATGGATTCCGAAACTATGTTCTGAACCGCCAGGAACTAGTTTTCTTAAAAACAAAATTTGGTTACCACTTTCACGAATCGAAATATTGTAATTCTTGATCCTTGCGAAACGAGATGTCATTTCATTTAACTCATGATAATGCGTTGCAAACAATGTTTTAGGTTGTGCTGTTGGATGTTCGTGGAGAAACTCTGCAATTGCCCAAGCAATAGAAATTCCATCGTACGTACTTGTTCCTCGCCCAATTTCATCGAGTAAAACCAAGCTTCGTGGGGAAATATTATGTAGGATACTTGCTGTTTCATTCATCTCCACCATAAAAGTTGATTCCCCTTGTGAAATGTTATCAGAAGCCCCTACTCTAGTAAAAATTTTATCAACGATTCCGATTTCTGCATGTTGTGCGGGAACAAATGAGCCAGCTTGTGCCATCAAAACAATCAATGCTGTTTGACGAAGTAATGCCGACTTACCAGCCATATTTGGACCAGTAATCATAATTATCTGTTGTTGGTCCTTATCAAGATAAACATCGTTGGGTACATACGCTTCACCTAATGGTAGTTGTTGCTCCAATACCGGGTGACGACCACTTCGAATATCGAGTGCATAACCATCATTAAGATGTGGGCGAACATAATTATTTTTAACTGATGACCTTGCAAAAGATAAAAGGCAATCCAATCGTGCAAGTTGAGATGCGTTTTGTTGTAATGCAGGAATATATTCGGTCATTGCTGTAACTAAATCAGAAAATAATTTATCCTCAATAGAAAGAATTTTTTCTTCGGCTCCTAATATTTTCTCTTCATATACTTTTAGTTCTTCTGTGATATACCTTTCGGCATTTGTTAATGTTTGTTTGCGAATCCATCCTGTTGGAACTTTATCTTTATGTGTATTTGTAACTTCAATATAATAGCCAAAAACATTATTGAAACCAATCTTTAACGAAGTAATTCCTGTACGTTCGATTTCTTCTCTTTGTATTCTTAATAAATAATCTTTTCCTTCAGAAGATAAAGAACGCAATTCATCTAATGAAGCATCGTACCCTTTTTTAATTGCACCACCTTTTGCAATTTGTGATGTTGGATCGTCTACCAACGCATTACATAACTGTAATAAAAGATTGTTACAAGGGTTGATTAATTCTCCGCATGAAATCAAAGATGGCTGTTCTGTTTTTTCGCAGAGTTCTCGTATAGGTTGTATTGCTGTTAACGCTCTTCGAACTTGTGATGCTTCTCGTGGTGAAAGTTTTCTAATTGCAATGCGAGATGTTAATCGTTCGAGATCGCCGATCAATTTTAATTGTAATTCTAGTTGATCTGCAAATTTTGATTGCTTCGTAAAATAATCAACAACATCTAATCGATCATTTATTAATTGTTGTTCTTTTAATGGCATCAGCAACCATCTTCTTAACAATCTTGCACCCATTGGTGATACAGTAAAATCCATTACATCCAACAATGTTTTTGCTCGCTCATGCGGAGAGCTTACTAATTCAAGATTACGAATTGTAAAACGATCCAACCAAACATATTTATCTTCATCAATTCGTGAGATTGCATTTATATGTCCGAGTAAATCGTGTTGTGTTTGTTGCAAGTAGTGCAATGTTGCACCTGCTGCAATGATACCCGCATTCATATCTTCAATACCAAAGCCTTTTAATGAAGTGGTGCCGAAATGTTTTAACAATGTTTCTTTTGCGAAGAGCGATTGAAAAATCCATTCTTCGAGCGAATAGGTATAAAATTTATTTCCATAACGTTCTTCGAACGCTTTTAATTTAGGACGCGGAACAAGAATTTCTGAAGGACTAAAACTCATCAACAACTTATCGATATAATCGCTGTTTCCTTCGGCAACTAAGAATTCACCTGTACTTGCATCGAGCAATGCTAAACCATAATAACCATCATGATCAACATATACCGCGGCTAAAAAATTATTTGATTTATGATCAAGAATTTTATCGCTAAAAGCTACACCAGGAGTTATCACCTCCGTAACGCCACGTTTAACAATTTTTTTTGTTGTTTTGGGATCTTCAAGTTGATCACATATTGCAACTCTCAACCCTGCTCGTACTAATTTGGGCAGATAAGTATCAAGTGAATGGTGTGGAAATCCTGCGAGTTCCATTTCTGAGGCGGACCCGTTCCCTCGTTTAGTAAGCACGATCCCTAATACTTGAGAAGCCTTAACAGCATCAGCATTAAAGGTCTCATAAAAATCTCCTACGCGGAATAACAATAAGGCATCAGGGTATTTCGCCTTGATACTATTGTACTGTTGCATTAATGGTGTCTCTTCTTTCACAAGCATGGTTAACTTTGCACCACAAAGATACCCAATCGTGCAGAAGCTAAGCAATGATGAATTAGGAAGACCCAGCCTAAACGACTATAAGGAACAGGAAAAATTACCATTTGTTCTTGTATTGGATAATGTAAGAAGTGCATTAAATGTAGGATCGATCTTTCGGACTGCAGATGCTTTTGCAGCTAATGCTATTTACCTTTGCGGAATCACCGCTATCCCACCCAATAAAGATATATTAAAAACTGCATTGGGTGCAACAGAATCAGTAGTTTGGAAATATTTTGAAACAACACAACTTGCATTAGATAGTTTGAAAAATAACGGTTATTGTTTAGTTGCAATTGAACAAGTAACTACAAGTATTCTATTACAAGATTTTCAATTAAATGATCGACCTATAGCCTTGATATTAGGTCATGAAATGGATGGTGTAGATCAAGATATTATTAACCTTTGTGATCATTGTATTGAGATTCCACAACAAGGAATAAAACATTCTATTAATGTTGCAGTTTGTGCTGGGATTATTTGTTGGGAGTTTTATCAGAAGTACGAAAAAAGAAGAATAGCGAATGGTTAGTGAACGAATAATTCTTGGTATTGATCCTGGAACTGTAGTGATGGGCTATGCGATTATTTGTGTAAAAGGAAATTCCGTGCATTTAATTTCCGCAGGTATTTTAAAGCTTGATAAAGAAGACGAACATTATAGCCGTCTAAAAATAATTTTCGAAACTTTACTCGAATTAATTGAAACACATCACCCTGATGAACTGGCAATTGAAGAACCATTTTTCGGAAAGAATGTTCAATCGATGTTAAAACTTGGTCGTGCGCAAGGTGTTGCAATCGCAGCAGCATTGTATCGACAGATTCCTGTATTTGGATATACCCCTCGTAAAATAAAGCAATCGATTACTGGAAGAGGTGCTGCATCGAAGGAGCAAGTTGCCGCTATGTTACAACAAATTTTTAAGTATGAAGAACAACCGAAATTTTTAGATGCTACTGATGCATTGGCAGTTGCATTATGTCATTATTTTCAGAATAAAATTGTTGAAATGCAACCTGCTATAACGGCAAAAAAAGTAAGTAGTAAGAAAACAACTTCTGGCAGATCGTATTCTGGATGGGATACATTTTTGAAAGACAATCCAGACCGAGAGAAGAAAAAGTTAAAATGACTTTCGAATCCTTTCTGCTAATGCTGCTAACTCTTCTGATGTAGGATTTAATTTAGATTGTGTAAAATTTATATCTCCAACCTTATTTAGTGGAACCAAATGAATATGTGCATGAGGTACTTCTAATCCTATTACAGCAACACCAATTCGTTTACAAGGAATTGCCTTTTCAACTGCCTTGGAAACTTTTTTTGCGAACATCCATAATGCAGAATACATTTCATCATCAATATTGAAAATATAATCCACTTCCTTTTTAGGAATCACTAAAGTATGTCCTTCAACCAATGGCATTACATCAAGAAAAGCGAGGAAATGAGCATCCTCTGCAATTTTATGAGCAGGGATTTCACCATTTACAATTCGTGCGAAAATACTTGACATCTATTATATAAATTACAATGGAACGTTAGCTAAACCAATTTCTAAAACCTCGAATTTTAGGAGACCAGCCGGAGTGGTTATATCGGCAAATTCTCCTACTTTTTTCCCAAGTAATCCTTTTCCTATTGGAGATCCTACAGAAATTTTTCCTGATTTTAAATCTGCTTCACTTTCTGCAACAAGGATATAACTCATCTCCTGTTTATTATTCATATTGCGGATTCGCACTTTGCACAAAACAGAAACTTTCGATGTATCAATTTTCGACTCATCAATAAGACGAGAGTTAGCTACCAAATCTTCTAACTTAGATATTTTCAATTCCAATAATCCTTGTGCATCTTTTGCAGCATCATATTCTGCATTTTCAGAAAGATCACCTTTATCACGTGCTTCTGCAATTTGACGTGAGATTCCAGGACGTTCAACCGTTTTAAGTAAATGAAGCTGTTCTTGAAGTTTACGAAGACCTTCTTCTGTGAAATAGGTAATGTTCGACATGACTAATAATTTTATGCAGTTGCGAAAATATAAAAAACGAGGAAGACCTCCTCCAATAAAGGAAGAGGTCCTCCGAATATTAATTTTTACTTAGAGACTTAATTTAATCCCAATAGTATGCGTTCCGTCAAACGTTTTAGTAGAGCGATATGAATAATCAATACCAATCGTTTTAGTACTTGCTTTTCCTAATGGAGCTTGTAAGGTAAATCCAATACTTGGTCCAATAAGGGAGCTAATTTCTTGGTCTATAATTGCGTTCTTATCTTTCTTATCAACGGTGTAACCAACACGAAGCATAAAATATGTTTTGAAACCATATTCCAGTCCTAATGCAAACTGATCGCGGATGAAAGAATTAGAAGTAAAGCTTACCGCAGGAGTTAAGCGATGGTCTTCAGCAAGTTTTAAATCATAAGAGATTCCAATATTTACTAAAGATGGCATTTCAAATTCCGCAGTACGTTGATCTTGAAGTAAGTTGATAGTTTGTGCAGGTCCTACAGTCCTATTTCTGAAAGTTAAACCTTCTCCACTGTATTTCATTGGTGTTCCAACATTACGAAGAGCAATACCAAATTTTAGATTGTCTTTTGCAGCATTAAATCCAGTTACATATTGAATTCCAGCATCAATTGCTACACCCTGTGATTTAACATCATTAATTGATTCAGAAACAATTCGAAGTACCATACCACCATGAATACTATTGCTGAATGCTTTAGAATATCCAATACCAATATTTATGAATTGAGGCTTATAAGTACCAGCTCCACCGTCAGGCTGATCTTCGGTGGTTCTATTTATTTCGCCAAAATTCATTGACATGATAGTAATTCCTATTGTTCCTGATTCGCCAGTTTTTTGTGCTAAACCAAATGATTCAATTTTAATATTTGAACCTTTAAGCCAATTCGTATGAGCGAAAGCTACTTCAGTTCCGCGTACAAATGATAATCCAGCCACATTTAAATTCATAGCTTCAACGCCATGCACCATTGCTGAATTGGCACCACCCCACCCTGAGCTTTGCGCCCAAGGGTTGATCAACAATTCGTGAGCCCCTGATTGTCCTGCACGATCTTCATTACCAGCTAAAACAATAGCAGGTAATGAGATGATCATTGTAATACTTGAAATATATTTTAGAAGTTTTTTCATACAGATTTGGTTTTTAAAACCGTGAGATGGATTAGAATGAATTAAGATCAACAGGACGAATGATGCCAAACCATTTAATAGTTTTTTCACCTATTGATCCAGCATCAACGTGAATAAGATAAATTCCACTAGCAATAGTAATTCCAGCAGAGTTCTTCAAATCCCAATCAAGTGTAGAACTCAAGTTATTATCCAATCCAGAATTAATTGCAAATCCATCAGAAACATCACTTATTACATCTCGGCGGTAAGTACGTACTAATGTGCC
Organism: Bacteroidia bacterium; assembly: GCA_038206385.1. GTDB lineage: Bacteria > Bacteroidota > Bacteroidia > AKYH767-A > OLB10 > JANXSD01. The sequence continues at coordinate 6,322 of JBBRAW010000043.1, forward strand.
GCTCATTGTAAATATTGAAACTGTACATTTCGAAGGAAGATTGATAATCCTAATTCTATTATCCAATTTATCAATATCAGTTTTTTCGTATGATGAATATGCATAATATGGATTAGGAACTACATTAATGTTATCCAACGCAGATTTTGCCGCACTTTCTTGATTACTTGATGCAGTTATCTTACTATCAACTCCAAATTGATATAATGGTGCTCCATAAATTGTTTGTTGACCAATAGAAACGAAAGGACGTATATCTTTTACTACACGCAGACGAATTTTAACGTCTGTTTCAAGAAGTGTTTCTCCCTTTTTAAGAGCTGGAATAGAAGTCCAGATACAATCTTTGAAAACATTTCTTTTAGGAACAGTCGAACCGGGTATCGCTAAGAGTGAGTCAATTTTCTTTCCGTTATCATAAATTGGAACATCAGTAGAAGCAGTTCCATTTTTATTAAACACATAAATGTAATGACCTCCACCTAAACTTACTCTTCCATTAATATCTTTTCCAATTGTAGTAGATGGATTAAAGATCATATCGGTGCTATTTTCACCAACCAACGCAGAGTTTTCACCGTAGGCGATATTCAAACGCTCACCAGTTTCAATGTTAATAGCGTAACCTGGGAACCAGCCCATCCCTATTGTATCCGTTAGTGTAGCATCTGCAGCATTTGCAGATCCACTTGTATATGGACGACCTTCTTTATCAATGGAAGCTTGTTTACGACGACCAAATTTGTTTGCGATGTAAGGAAGTGTAGACCCAGCTCCAATAGTTGGCATTGTATCTTCACCAATTTCAACTACAGTTGCTCTTGTCCATTTACTTTTATCGCTAGTCATTACCAAATCGATACTTGATAGTGATGACCACTTAGTTAAACTTTCTATTGAAATCGTATTTAATTTAGGCGAGCCAATAAAAGTACGTTGTAACATTTTGTATGGAGCCCATGTGCCTCCAATAACACTTTCATATATTTCACCAAGATCACCAGCTACATTCGTAGCTGCATCAGGAACAGCTGTGGTTGCTAGACCAGTTGGTCCAGAAGCGATCCAGTTTTGTGAGCTATTTGCAACATCGTTATCTTGAACTGAATTTAACCAAGCTTTAGAAGGATCGCTGTATGTTATTGATCCTTCAATAAAACCATTATTTGCATTACCAAGTCCAGCTTCAAGAATTGTTCTTTTAACTTCAAATCCGATTTTTGCTGGTTCGTAAATCTCCTCATTAATTGTATCTGCTCCAATTGCGAAACTACTATTTTTTAGAGGTATTGTTATTTTAAGTGCCCCTGCATTTGAGCCAGACAAAGCAGTCACTTTTGGAACATGGAAATAAAGGGTATCATTTAAACCATCGGGATGATTTCGAGAACTATCAACAACAAACGTATAGTTGAAATTTATTCCTGAAGGAGTAGTAGTAATTCCAGAAACACCAGTAAGTGTAAATGCATTACCATATCGGTTTCCAAAGTTAGCTATGATTCTAAATTCCAAGGAAGTTGAGTCATATGTCAAAACACCATTGTAAATCGTATCCGTTGGGTTTGAATATAATTGCCAATGATCAGATGTTGCATTTCCTGCAAATGCTAAAGTGAAATTACCAGCTTTAACTTTCATAGGATCATAAACATTGACCATTACAGGACTGTGTCCGCCAACATATTGTGGGTGAAATGCTCTATGATCTGGACTTGATAAAATCTCATCAATAGTAGACTGAGTTAAGTCGAGTGAGTTTCCTCCATTACCAGCACCTTCAATTCTTGTTACAGGAATTCCTGTACCATAACTAGAATTTAATATTGTACCGCCATTATTCACGTTTTGCTTATGAGGAATTCCCGAATATACAAATACATTTTTACTTCCTGGAAGGTAAGGTTCTGCTTGAGTATTTAATTCAAAATTATTTACAGATTGATCAAATTTTCTGAAATTATTAGCAGCATAAGCGATTACAGTGAAATAATATGGACGATAATTTGACAATGGAATTTGTCGGAATAAATCATTTTTAATATTGAAAGTATGAATTATGCCAGCATTTATAATATCAGTTTTCTGTGTTGGCACATAAATACCACCCAATAGATCATTTTTTTTATAATTTACCAAGTAAGTAAAATTATTTTTTAAATCTAATTGAGCGATAAGTTTCGCTTTTGCTTGATTGTCAAAATCACTTGGTTTAACAGTAGGATCAATAACTTGGTAAATCTTATAACCTTCAAATAAATAACTTTGCTCATCAGCAGTTAGAACCTCTGTAATACCATTAGTAGTAATTGTACCAGGGATATTAGGATCTTGAAAGCGAAAGCCTTCCGTTATATCTATGTTTTCAAGTGATAAAATTAATTGTTGATCTAATTCACGAATAGCTAAATCAGGTGCAGGAGGACCATCTTTAACTTGGAAGCAACTCTTAAATAATTTTTGAGCCGCAATATCAGCACTTTTCATCAACGTAACAGAAGCTAATGGACCTCCACTAGTTGCTTCAGCAAATACAACTCCATCAGCAACATAATTAACAGCTCCAGGAGCTAAAGAAAACTTTCCTGCTGATTCCAAGAAACGCATATCAGCAGGTTGTATTCCTCCCGTAACCATAGTCCACTCAGTGAACGCTGTATTTGAATTATCGGTTTTACCAGGAAACATGTAATTACATGGAATACTTGTAGCACCAGGTCCTGCCCCACGGCCATCACCACCATAAGTAATAATTTGCCCATCTAACCATTCTCCATTTAAATAATTATAATAATCATCCGTTACAGCAGGATTTCCTGTTGGTGTACCATTTTGATTTCTATAAAATATAAATTTAGAAGTGGTAATATCTTCTCCTAATTCATCTATTGTTCCATTATTATTATTGTCGATACCATCTCCAGGATCAGCTAAAGGACCTTGGAAGAAATCAATTCCAATAGCAGGAGGATTTGCGCCATAAACAGCATCTGTAGGTTTACCATTGTAAGTATAACCCAAACCTAAACCAACATCGCAACCTACATAATCATCCGATGCATCTCCTAAATCAGAATCACACCAAACTCCCATGTAAGTTTGAGTTAAGGAGTCGTTAGAACGGTTAATGATCTGGTACTTATAAAAAGTCATATCGTTGATTTCATCCGTCGTTTGAAAGGCAAAAGCCTGCGCACGAATTTCAAGACCAATAGCGTCAGAATTAGTTTCAGTTTTTACATTACCAACATCATTAAATACCCACCAAATAGAACGATCACCAAAAAGATAATCATTACATTCTGTTTTGTTAGTAATTGGGTTAATTGGATAAGAACTACCAAAAAAGAAGTATGGATAATCACCGTCTAAATAGTTATATTTCCCATCGTTGTTCGCATCAAAATAGGGAGCTAAATTTGGTAATTCACCTGTTGTAACATCTCCATCTCCTGGCCATTCTTGAATCGCTTTTCCATCAGCTGTATTTGGAATTTGTCCGGTCTTTACAAAATTTCGAACAGTAGCTTTATCCATCGACCAAAACCTATCGAACTGATTACATCTGTTTTGAGTAATATTTAATTGACCAGTTCCATCTTTAGAAATTGGTCCAGACCAAAAATCATTTGATCCCGATTGACGATAGGTTTGCGCTGCCACTTTTAACTGACCTGAAGCATCAATTCCTCCGATCCAAATTGAACCAGCATAGATTACATTTTTACCAGATCCAATAGGAACTTCATAGATTCCTGTTGTGTTATCATTTGGATCCCACCAGAGATCTCCTCCGTCAAGGATACGTGCGCGAACATTATTGATTTTCAAGTCAATTTCAGCATTTGTACGAGGACAGGTTGAAGCTGTCGTTTTGTGGGTATTTGCTACTGGGGTCTTTGGTATATTACCAACATTCTCCTTCGCAAAGGATAATGTTGACCAACCTGCCAATAACACCAAGCTTAAGAAGATCTTATATCGAAGCATTTTCATAGTGTTGTCAATTTTGTTTTGGTAAAAGGTTTATTAGAAGTCAAAGCGAACGCCGATACGTGACCTGCGCGGTAAACTGTAGTTATCAGGATTCTGCAATTTGATATAATACTGATCAATAAATGCTTGTGAATCTGTTTGAGTTGCTGATAACTGCTGACCATCAGGAGATTTAATAAATCCATCATCAGTAGCATTACCAGTTGCGCGATAAACATTCACAATGTTTCTTGTATCCAAAACATTTTGGATTTGAAGATATACATTAATATTAGCCTTTTTCTTATCAGAAATCTTGATTGCAATATCCTTATCGATTTTAAGATCAATACGGAATTGCCAAGGATTACGCGCGCCATTTACAGTACCTTGAACGGCTCTTTGTCCGTTACTTTGCCATCCAATTGCAGCACCTTCTTGAGTAGCACGTGATTGTCGTGTATATGGAGTTCCAGAATTCGCTTTGAATACCGCATTAACACCAAAACTTTCTAAAATTGGTTTTCCTCCAATTAAAGGTCCGTTATAATTTGATCCTTCACCATAACGATAATCCATCGAAACAGAGAATGTATGACGTTGATCAAAATCAAGAGGAAGTATTAAGCGCAAGTTAGGTTGAGCGGTATTTGTTAACTCTACGTTTGAATTTGATCCAGAACCTGTTCCTTGTGCAAATTGCAATGTGTAATTAGCTGTTAATCGAACATTACCAGTACGACGAAGGTCATAGCTGAAAGAGAACCCTTTTACAGTTCCAAAGTCGATATTATCCCAACTTCTATAGGTGTAAGGCGCTGCATTTTTAACATTAGCAATTTGAATCATGTTTTTCATTTCACGATAAAAAGCAGAAATTGTTAGCGCAGAACTTTTACTTAAAACTTGCTTAAATCCTAATTCATAATCTGTTGTACGTTCTGGCTTTAGTGATGAATTATTGATATCACCTGATCCTGATTTTTGATAATTGTAAATATCTATAGGATCATTACGAAGGTTTGAAGATGGGCGTTGAGTCAATACATCGTAATGTGCAAAAAATTGAGCTTCATCAGTAATTGAGAATGCAAATGCGATGCGAGGCATAATAGATATTTGAGGTTTGTAATCTTCAAATACACCAGCGATATTCCAATTCTTATCAGCAACGGTTCCTGCATCTGGTTTAACAAGAGGATATAATTTACCTGTAGATGTTGTTGTTGCTATAAGATCTGGATCTGAAACGATACCTCCATTTAAGTCATACCATGTACTTCCATTTCTGTAACCTGCTACAGTTGTTATATCCCCAGCAACACCTAAATAAGGAATGTAATTATCCTTGATGTTGTCTGGTCTGTTTGGAATTCCACCAGGAAAATCGCCAACATTATACGAATCTAAAAACAAATATTTATCCTTTAGTGATTTTTGATTGGCATCAAAACGATCTATACGTAATCCGATATTGAAGTTAAGGTTATCAATTGCAAATTGATCTTGTATATATCCTGCCATGTAAGTCGGACGAAATGCACCAATTGATCTAGTATAATTTCCGTTAGACTTTTGCGTAAAGAAATCTACAAAACTTGATTTGTCGTTTGTTTTATTACCATAGATATCATAACCATAGTAAAAATCAACAAGATTTGATTGCAACAATTGATCTGGACTAAACATTTTAATGTCTAGTTTATCAGGGCTTAAAGCATCAAAATCGAGATATTGTGTATTACTTGTTGCATTTTGTTTACGCACATTTTCATAAAAACCTTCAACAGCAACACCTTCTACTGAATCAGGTGCGTAACCACTGCCAAAATTTGAGTAAATTTCAATTGCACCTGTAACTGGATTAACAATCGTATCTATGTTAAGGAGGTTTGAGCGACTCGCAGCAATATAATTCTTATTTGCTAATGACCTTCCAGTTTGGTATAACCCACGTGGGCGATTTTGATATTGACGATCGATACGTTGTTCAAATTCGAAACCAACTTTAATAGAGTGATTTTTTATATCAGTACTTCCACCAATTGTAATTCTATAATTATCATTATCCAATGTAGCGTAAACGTTACGAGCACTACCTATTGCTTCCCATTCTCCCATTACATTTAAAGGACGGAATAAATCAACGAAACCATTAGGAATTCCACCAATACCACTTAATACATTAATACTATTGAAAGTTGTTAGACCAGAATTTGCTTTATAAAAATCATACGCGATATTATTATATTGTTCAGAAGTAGGATTAGCTCCAACTGAAGAATAATCATAATTATTTGTATAATCATTATGCGTATATAAATTCGAATTTATATCAATAGAATCTGGTTGATGAAATAATTTTCGCTCATTATGAAATTTACCAAAATATCCGTAACTCCAGAAATCCTTTTTGTGGTTAGGGTCTTGGTTTGTTGATAGGTTCTTTCCGTATTCCGCTTGGATTGAGAAGAAAACATTACGGAACAACGATGCATTAGCATCCTTTTCTGATTTATAAGTAGAAGCAATTCGTTGTGTTAAGCGAGCAAAAACTCTGTAATCTGTTGTAATAGCTTCTGGATTTTCGTCGAAATTATAAAGTTCACGATCAAAGTTATAACCACCCCTGTTTTTATCTCTATTGTAGCTGCCACCAAAAGTAATCGTTGTATTATCTAAAGGTTGAAAATCAATTTTACCATTCAAACGATAAGATTTTGCTTTTTGGTTGTTTTTTGTCTTAGATTGTTCAAAGTCATTTGCATGATAATATTCCTCAGCAAAATGATAGCCATAAGAATTAGGACCTGTTGTATATGGAATAATTGGGTTAGCCTTTAATGAATCAAGTTTAGAAGCTTTCAATTTGTATACTCCAATGCTAGATGGGTCAGCATCCTTTTCAGACTGCAATTCACCAGAAAGAAAGAATCCTAACATAGCCTTTTCTCCACCGCCTTCGATTTTCTTTTTCAAGATTGGGCCAGATAGATTTGCAGAGACAAGGTTGTAACCGTACTTATCAAAAAGTTCAGAAGTAACATATTCCACTCCACCTTCAAATTTTTGTGAAGGACCTCTTGTGGTTATACTAATGATACCTGATGTAGCGTCACCGTATTGAGCTGGAGTTCCACCAACAATGGCAGTAACTTGTTCAACACCTGATTGAGGTAAACGTTCAGAACCACGAACACGAATACCATCAATATAGTAATCCGTAGCTGCAGAACGGCCTCCACGGATGTTGACAGCATCGCCTTCATCTTTTTGAGTAACACCCGCAGCTTGAGCAGCAACAGATTTTACATCACGAGTTGGTGCAGCTTGAATCTCTTCTCTAGTAATTGTTGCACCTGTTTGAGTGTTACCCTTTTCAATCAAAGGCACTTTATAAGATACAATTTCAACTGTTTTTGTTTCAATTACCTTTTTTGATAAAACAAGATCTTGGAAAGTGATCTTATCAATTGAAACTAGTACATCAGTAATTATCAGATCGTTGTATCCAACGTAACTGATTTTTAAAGAATACTTTCCCGGTTGCAATGGCTTGATGGAAAACTGACCATCAAAATCGGATTGTGCTCCCCCGAGTTGTGCACCGTTAATTTCTGCAACTACACTGGCGAATGCCAGAGGCTCTTTTGTAGCCTTGTCATAAATTTTCCCTTTAATAGATCCCGATTGAGCAAAAGCTCCAAGACCAGTAAAGAGTAATAATGCAAGGGTTAAGTAGACGTTCCTTATCATAGAGTTAGGTTTGTGTCAGCTGGTGTTAATATTTAGTTAATAAAGACTGCGGGTAAAAATAGGAACAATTAAATTTAATTCCCAAATCTTACCAAGTATTTTACAATGATTTGAAGTCATTTTTTTTTAAAAGTATACAGGTCTGAGTAATTCATTGATTACCACAGCCTGCCGAAGATCAAAATTGCCTTTTCGTATGTCTATTCCTATCTTATTTCCGATAGAATATTGTTCATAATCAACATTTGTGTCAATTTCAATAATCGCAAATGCTGCTGTAGCATCAGATTTCTCCGTTTTGGAGGCAATAAATATTTTTTTTTTCGTTAATTCCTGTGTTGGTTTCAATTTTGAATTTCCAATCATATCATTTTGAACTACATTTTTGGTTCTATTTGCTGGAATTCTATATGTGCTAGATTGCTTATCAATCTTTTGCGCTTGTGTAGATACTGTTTCAACTAAAACAGGTCTCACTAAATCATCTTTTGTAGTTGATTCCTTCTTTACCTTGTTCTTATTATTGAAGATAAACCAAATGATTCCAGCGACTAAGTAGACCAAAAATTTTATTTCCATGAGCTAAAGTTATAATTTTTCAACAGCAATTCAGTATTTGATGGCAATAACGACTTCCTTTTTTACTTTTGCCAGACATCAAACACAGTTAAGGCTTTGATATTGCAATTGAAGATCGCTTTCAAATATAAGCTTCCGAAATGAAATATCAAGTTTGCAAAAATGGTAAAACATTCCGTAATTGTGAAGATAACCATTAGCAGATGAATTTCTGCTTTTATCATTTCCTCTAATAATAATTAAATACGCGTTTCAGATGAGACTGAAATCACTAGAAATTAAGGGTTTTAAAAGTTTTGGCGACAAGGTAACGATACACTTTGACGAAGGTGTAACTGCTATTGTAGGACCAAATGGCTCTGGCAAATCTAACGTAGTAGATGCTATGCGCTGGGTTTTGGGAGAACAAAAGACTAGAATGTTACGATCAGAAAAGATGGAGAACATCATTTTTAACGGAACAAAAACCCGCAAACCAGCGAACCTTGCTGAAGTAAGTTTAACTTTTGAAAACAACAAAGGTGTACTTCCTACAGAATATACTACAGTTGCCATTACACGTCGATTGTATCGATCAGGAGAAAGCGAGTACCAGTTAAATGGTATCACGTGTCGATTAAAAGATATCAATGATTTATTTCTTGATACTGGGATTGGTCCTGATTCTTATGCAATCATCGAATTAAATATGGTTGATGATATTCTTAAAGATCGTAACAGTACCATTAAAACTTTGTTAGAAGAGGCTGCTGGGATTTCGAAATATAAAATTCGTAAACGTCAAACTTTTCAAAAACTTGAAGAAACAGATTCAGATTTAAATCGTGTTAATGATTTACTTTTTGAAATTGAGAAAAGTTTAAAGCAATTAGAAGGTCAAGCGAAAAAAACAGATCGTTATTATCGTTTGCGTGAAGAATACAAAACTGTAAGTACTCAACTTGCGCTATTCAGCATTAAAAATCATCGTGAATCGCTAGAGCACTTACAAAATAGAGATCAAGAACAAAGTGGATCACGCTCGAAATTGCAAATTGAATTAGAAGAGTTAGAAATACACCTTCAAGAGATAAAAATAGATAGTACTGAAAAAGAAAAACAATTACAATTAGTTCAGAAAATACTGAATGAAAAACTGATTGAAATATCACGGTTCGAAAACGAAGAAAAAAATCGTAACGAACGATTAAATTATTTATTAGAAAAACAAAAACAATTACAACAACAAACTGAGCAAGACGATCGTAGTTTGGTAGAAGTTGATTCAACGATTGTTCAATTAAACGAAGAAAAGATTCGTGAAGAAGAGCACCTAAAAAAGTTAGAAGATGATGTTACACGATTAAAGTCTGAATCGGAACAAAGCAAGCAGCAATATGAATCGTCTTTGGTTTCCATCAAGGAATTAAACCAACAGATTTATCAATTGAGATCTTCAATAAATGAATTTGAAACAAAGCAAGCGGTAAGACATACGCGTTATAATTCGATTCAGGAAGAATTAAAGCGATTAGTATTTCAACAAGATGAAAATAAAGCTAGACTCGAAGATTTAGAAAGCCAGTTGAACGAACATACTCCTCTAAAAGAGATTGCTGATGGAGAATTAAGAAAACTTAAACAACATCGTTTGGAGTTTGATGAGCAAATTAAAATTACAGAATTACAACTTCGTGAATTGAATCAAGTTTTACAAGCTGAATCACGCAAGATGGATGCTCGTCATAACGAATACCAGTTAACAAAAAATCTGCTTGAACAGATGGAAGGTTATCCAGAATCAATTAGATACTTAAAGAAGAATCACGATCGTTTTAAACAAGCTCCATTGTTATCAGAGATAATAGTTTGTGATGAAGCTTTTAAAGTGGCAATTGAAAATTATCTTGATCCCTATTTAAATCATTTTGTTGTTGAATCAATGGATGAAGCTTGGGCCGCATTGCAGTTGTTGAAAGAATCAGCAAAAGGTCGTGCACACTTCTTTGTTTTAGATTCATTGAGAAATTATAATAACAAATCACAAGTCTCATTAACTGGATGCATGCCGGCATTACAAGTTGTAGAAAAAAATCCGCGCTATGAAAATCTTTTCAATTTATTATTAGGTCATGTTTATGTTTTAGAAAATGAACGAGCAATAAATCAATTTGAAATAAACGACGATCAATCATTAGTAGTATTATCACAAAGCGGGAATTTCCTTCGTCAGAAATACGTAATTGGTGGTGGTTCAATTGGCTTATTTGATGGGAAACGTACGGGTAAATTTAGAAATCTAGAAAAACTTGCAGAAGAAGTTAAACAACATGAATTAATTATTGAACAGTACCGCGAACAGATTAAGCAAGCTGATCAAAGTATTGCAGATGTGAAAAATCAGATTCAACAAACGCAACAGCAAATCAGTAAGCAAGAAAGCGAATTTATTCGATTGAGTGGTCATGTGAATTCGCTTCAAAGTAATCGTGATTTTCTTTTCAACAATATGGAGCAATCGAAACGTGCCATAGAAAAACTAGAAGCTGATCTCGCAACAATTACGCGAGTGATGGATGAGGAAAAAGAGAATCCAGAATTATCACCGGAAATTTTACGCCAGCGATTAGAGAATTTAATTCAACAATTAAATGTATTGCAGGAACATTCGGCTCAATTACAAAAAGAGTCAGGGGAGAAATCGCAAATTTTTAATCAACAAAATATTGTTTTATTACAACAACAAAATAGAATACAAAATATTATTCGTGATTTAGGATATCGTACAAATCAGTCGACAACTTTATTGAAAAATAAAGAACAGTATAGTACGGAATTAGAATCTGTAGTGTCACAAACTAATCAATTAATGACAGGATTAGAAACTACAAACGGTGCATTAAAACAAATGTTAGAAGAAAGAGTTGATTTTGAACAACAATTTCAATCAGCAGATAAATCATATTTTCAATCAAAAACAATTATTGAAACTGAGGAGAAACGATTACAAGATTTAAGAAAACACAAAGAACAAACTGATTCAATATTACAGAATGTTCATGATGAATTAAATGAACTCAAATTACAAATGAACTCTTTAAAAGAGCGATTAAGTATTGAATTCAATATTGATATAAATGAATTAATTGAAACAGCTCCTGATGAGGAATTGAAGGAAGAAGAATTACGTCCACGTGCAGAACAATTAAGAAAGAGAGTTGGTGAATTTGGACCAATAAATCCAATGGCACTTGAACAATACAAAGAAATTAAAGAACGTTATGACTTTATCGTAAAAGAAAAGACAGATTTACAAAATGCAAAAGATGCTTTACTAAAAACGATCAATGAAATTGATGAGCAAGCACGCACTGTTTTCATGGATGCATTTACTCATGTACGTGCGAATTTCATTCGTGTATTTAGATCTTTATTTACAGAAGACGATAATTGCGATTTAATAATTTCAGATGCTGCTAATCCATTGGAGTCGGACATCAATATTATTGCACAACCAAAAGGCAAGAAACCATTAAGTATTCATCAATTATCTGGTGGAGAAAAAACACTTACTGCTACAGCATTATTGTTTGGAATTTATCTTTTGAAACCTGCTCCATTTTGTATTTTCGATGAGGTTGATGCTCCTCTTGATGATAATAACATTGATAAGTTTAACAACATCATTAAAACTTTTAGTACTGAGTCGCAATTCATCATTATCACTCATAATAAAAAGACGATGGCTGCTACTGACTTGATGTATGGAATCACTATGGCAGAGCCAGGTGTAACGACTGTTGTTCCTGTTGATTTAAGAGAATACGCTGACTAAAACCAATACGCTCATCCAACAAGCAGAATAATTGTTTTGCTTGTTGGATAAGCGTTAATTCTTGATAAATAATGCGTTTAAGAATTAAGAAAAAAATTAATATGCAGTTGGTTTTTTTCGATGAAAAAGACGTTGAATAAAATTTGGACGACGATCAAAAGAGTCAACATGATCATACCTTTTTCTATTTCTTTTCATTCTTTTTTTAACATCTTTTGATTGAATAGATATATGATGTTTTCGACCCTTCTCTTCTGCTTTTTCAGAAGCTCTAGCTTGTTGTTCTTTTTTTTGAGCTGCCTTCTTCTGCATTTTTGTAGCTCCACCTCCCTCCGATTGTGCGTGAGTGAATTGAATATTTACAAATAAGAGAATCAATAAAATAAGTTTTTTCATTTTCGCAATAATCCAACCAAAAAGACCTTCGTAAAACGAAGGTCTTTTTGAAAATTCTTTAAATAAATTTTTCGTTTACAGTTAAAAAACGAATGAATAATAATGTTATTGTCTTGATGGCATTTCAAAATTCATCACACAAGGTTTACCATTAATAATCGTTTCAAATTTTATTTTTGGATGTACGAAATCTTGTTTAGTATCTGCCATAAACATACCTGATTTAAAAGGTACATTTTCAATTACAATTGTTTTGTTATCGTCAACAATTGTAAATTTTGCTGTGCCAACTTCTGCTGTCTGAGTGGTATGATCATCTGGAAAAACAACAAACGATTTATTCTTCTTTAGAAACTCCATAGTGTTAAAACCTTCTGTAAAAAGAATCCCACCATGTGACCCACTCACATATTGATTAATTGGGGCAGTAATTTTTTGTGTTTCTTGAGCTTTAACTGCACCAAACAGGAACATAAAAGCCGAAATAAGTAATATTGATTGACGGTTCATGGCTTATTTTTTTTCAAATGTATAAAAATGAATGCCGTTTCGCAAGTAGAATGTACTTTTACATCATGAAGAATAATTCTAAGATCCTACAAGTTGTTTGTTACATCACCATTATTTGCTCAATCGTGCTAGTATCATCTTGTAAAAAGACAAACAGCGACATACCTTATGCTTATGTAAATGAATATGTTAACTTAAGTTTGCCTTCATATCTTAACGCAACAATTCCGAATGGGTGGGTATATTATCCTGCTGGAAATAGGGGGCTAATAATTTTTAGGCGATCATCAACTGAAATTGTAGTTTACGACAGGACTTGCACTTATGACCCTACAGCAACATGTGCATTAGTACGTGTAATTCCAAATAATATTCTCGCCATTGACTCGTGTTGTGGTAGTCAATTTAGTTTATTTGACGGATCAGTAACTAATGGTCCTGCGGTAGCACCACTTAAGCAATATCATGCTGATTTACTTTCGAGCAATTCACTTCACATTTATAATTGATGCGTTATAAAAAATGCACTGAAATAAAATTATTTCAGTGCATTTTTTATAAATTGAGATTTTATTAATACCCTTGAAGTACTCAAAATCTGGTCTACTAATATATTAATAGCGGTAGTATTCTGGTTTGTAAGGACCATTTTGGTCAACACCGATATAATCAGCTTGAACAGGCGTTAACACATCTAATTCAACGCCAATTTTAGCAAGGTGCAAACGAGCAACTTTCTCATCAAGATGTTTCGGTAAAGTATAAACTTTGTTTTCATACTTACCAGGATTCATCCATAATTCTAGTTGAGCGATGGTTTGATTTGAAAAAGAATTTGACATTACAAACGAAGGGTGTCCCATTGCGCAACCAAGGTTTACTAAACGACCTTCAGCTAGAATAAGAATATCTTTATTTCCAATTGTATATTTATCAACTTGAGGCTTAATAGTATCCTTTGATTTTCCATGCGTAGCGTTTAACCATGCCATATCAATTTCATTGTCGAAGTGACCGATATTACAAACGATAGCATTATGCTTCATCGAATTGAAATGTTCCTCTGTAATGATATTATAATTTCCAGTAGCAGTAACGATAATATCAGCTTCTTTCACAGCATCTGACATTTTCTTCACTTCATAACCTTCCATCGCAGCTTGTAAAGCACATATTGGATCTATTTCCGTTACAATTACGCGAACTTTTGAATCACGTAAAGAATCAGCAGAACCTTTTCCTACGTCTCCAAAACCAGCCACAACTGCAACTTTACCAGCCATCATAATATCTGTTGCACGGCGAATAGCATCCACTAATGACTCACGACAACCATATTTATTATCAAACTTTGATTTTGTAACGCTATCGTTAATATTGATTGCTGGAAGAGGAAGAGTTCCGTTTTTCATGCGCTCATATAAACGATGAACACCTGTAGTAGTTTCTTCAGAAATTCCTTTAATAGCTGCGATTAATTCAGGATAACGATCAAGAACCATATTGGTAAGATCACCACCATCATCAAGGATCATATTTAATGGTTTACGATCTTCACCAAAAAACAGTGTTTGCTCGATACACCAATCAAATTCTTGTTCATTTAAACCCTTCCAAGCATATACAGAAACGCCAGCAGCAGCAACAGCAGCAGCAGCATGATCTTGCGTAGAAAATATATTACATGATGACCAAGTAACCTCTGCACCTAATTCTACTAAAGTTTCAATAAGTACAGCAGTTTGAATAGTCATGTGTAAACATCCTGCTATACGAGCACCTTTAAGGGGCTTTTGTACACCATATTCAGCACGAAGCGCCATTAAACCTGGCATTTCTACTTCAGCCAACTTAATTTCTTTACGTCCCCATTCTGCTAAAGAAATATCTTTAACCTTGAATTTAACGTACTGCGCTGTTTGAGTATTTATCATTGTTTTAATTTTAATTTGTGCGAAGTTATGAATAAGTGTTTAAGAGTACAATATCACAATCATGAAATCCTGAATCAAATGCCAATAATATTAAACGAATTAACACCTTGCGAAGTGCGGATTTTGATTTGGAATATTCAAGAAACAGAAGAAGACTTAAAAAAGTTTTTAAATGTATCAGAAAAAAGCCTACATGACTTACTTTCAGGCATTAACCATGCTAAACGGAGAAAGCAAAAAATAGTTACTAATTTACTGTTAGGAATGCTAAGCAGTAATGCTTTGAGAATTTACTATTCAGCAGAAGGCAAACCCATTTTACCAACTTTTGATGGACATATTTCCATATCACATTCTGGAGATTATGTAGTTTTGATTTTTCACTTAACTAAAATAGTGGGTGTTGACATTGAAATTCCAGACGAACGTGTTATTAATATTTCGAGTAGATTTATCAATGAAAGTGAATATTTATGGGCTTCAATTTCGAAAGAAACCACCTTTAGTTTAATATGGGGAGTAAAAGAATCAATATTTAAGGCGATTGGTGGTGGCGGAATTGATTTCAAGAAAAACATTATCGTTTCACAACCGTATGAGAACATGGCTGAGAAAGGAAAAGGTTGCGCAATATTTAGTAAGAACGAACTAATTCAAAATTTCCAATATCATTTCCGTTATTTGGAGAGCTACTTACTGGTGTATACTATTGCAGAAAATTAAATCCATAAACCTAACCGTTTTTTAAAGAATGAATATTTATCAAGATCTTATTCAGGCCAAACGCGAAGGTCGAAAGCTGGTGGCTATTTTAGTTGATCCTGATAAGGCCAGTGAGGATTCTTTAACTCGATTAGCTTTGGAATGTACCAATAGTAATGTTGATTATCTTTTTGTTGGCGGCAGTTTACTAGCTCATGGAGACTTAGGGAAAACGATTCGCTTTTTAAGGAGTTGTTGTACGATTCCAATTATTATTTTCCCTGGTAGTCATCAGCAAATTGATGAATCAGCGGATGGAATACTGCTTTTATCTTTGATTTCAGGAAGAAATCCTGATTTATTAATTGGTCAGCATATTTTGGCAGGACCACGTTTAAAATCATCTGGACTAGAAATTTTACCTACTGGATATATTTTAATTGATAGTGGAAATACAACAACTGTTCAATATGTAAGTAATACTTCACCGATACCTGCCGAGAAAACAGATATTGCTGCTTGCACAGCTTTAGCTGGCGAACAATTGGGAATGAAATTAATTTTTGCTGAGGCAGGAAGTGGTGCTAAAAACCCTGTGAGTATTGAAATGATCCAAGCAATAAACAAAATGATTACCATTCCACTTATTGTTGGAGGAGGAATACGAACTCCTGAAAAAGCAGTTGCAAATTGTAATGCTGGAGCAGATTTAATTGTGATTGGCAATAAAGTAGAAGAAGATCCTTCCATCATTTCAGCTATTGCAAATGCAGTGCATCACACTTCCAGAATTTGAATTGTGGCGAATTAAATTATAGCCCAATAATATTATCTCTTCTTATTTGATTTGCATTTTGAGTAAATCTTAATTTAAATCGTCTACTAAAATATGCGGGATCTTTAAACCCAACATTTAAAGCAATTTCTTGGATATTTTCTTTTGAAGTTCTCAATAAATAATGCGCTTTTTCCAGCCGCTGATTTTCAATATAATCTTGAAGATTCGTATTTGTTAATGACTTAAAAAATTGTCCGACATAATCTTTAGAAACGAATGCGATTTCAGCAATAATATGATTCGAAAGATCCTGCTTCAAATTATTTTGCACAAAGTGAATAATATTTATCAATCGTTTATCAAGTAGATAACTAATTTTTTCAAAGTTTTTTTGATATTGTGGTTTACTATGAATATAACGACAAATATGAACCACTAACTCTTCAGTAAGATTCTTCAACATTCTATCTCGACCTAAATTTCTATTCTCTTCTTCAAAAATGATTGCTTCCATCAAATAACTCATTTCTTCGTCCTTTGGAATTATAAAACATGGTAATTCAAGGATTGAAAAAAACGGTATTGCACCATAAATCGCCACGTCGAATCCGATGATTGAAAAAATATCTTTTTTATCATCGTAACCTTCTTTTATATTTCTTGATTTTACAAACTCTTCCCGATGTTCGGGAGAACTGAATCCTTCTTTACCAAAAACAGTGTATTTTTCTGATTTCCCGTGTCTGAAATAAATTGGACTACCAACTGGCATGAAATAGAAAAAATCAGGTTCAATTTTCGTAAATACCGATTCACCATAACAATTGCCAGACTTAACTTGAACAAGTACATTTCTAGGTTCAATTGTCGCGTTCAACTCGGCAGGCTTCACAATTTCACGCAAAGCAGCACGGTAATATTTTACCTGTAACGCTTCTATAATATTGTTAAATATTTCGTCCCTCATAAATTCCGTGCAACAAGCAAATTTAATGATGATTAGCATACAAGTCAATAGGAGATCTTAGAATTGTACAATTCTTCTCTTCTGCTATTTTATATAAAATATTGATTTTGATAGCTTTGTTTAAATGAAAATAAATTAATTCTTTAAAAATGATATTAATTCCATTAAAAATGATGATAAAGATGATATAATCATGACAAAAGAAAAATAATTTATAAGAGAATTTGTGATCGTAGGCTTCCTTAACTTTGGCCTGTGAGTACATTAGAAATCATAGGATTTATTTGTGGCGTATTAGGAGTATATTTAACATTGAAGGAAAATATTTATTGTTTTCCGATTAGTATTATTAATGTTTCCATTTCATTGGTTTTGTTTTATTCACAGAAACTCTATGCTGATTCAATACAACAAATTGTATATTTTTTTCTTATCAGCTATGGCTGGATGAAATGGGACACAAGCAAAAATAAAGTGTTTATTCAGGTAAGTAAATCAAGTAAAAAACAATTGATAAATGTTGTACTTATTGCAATTGTTATTTCACTTCTATTAGGTTCGTTACTACAACATTTTACAGATGCCTCTTTTCCATGGATTGATTCTTCAGCCACAGCTGCATCATTTGTTGCTCAATGGTTAATTGCAAAGAAAAAAATAGAAAATTGGGTTATTTGGATGTTGGTAAATATCACCTACATTGGGATTTATATTAACAAACATTTATACCTCTATGCTATTCTATTTTTTATCTATTTTGCACTTGCTGTATGGGGATATTCCTCTTGGAAAAAGCAATTAACTACAAATAATAATGCAGTATAAAGTTGCGATTGTAGGTCCTGAAAGTACTGGCAAATCTTCATTAGCCAAATCATTGGCGAGATATTTTCATACTGAATTTGTACCAGAAATTGCGAGAGAATATCTTGAAAAATTAGATGCTCCATACTCTGAAAATGATTTGCTAACTATTGCAAAAGTACAATGTGAAACTGAAGATCGATTGAGCAAAAAAGTTAGTGATATTTTAATTTGTGATACAACACTTTTAGTGATAAAAATTTGGAGTGAAGTAAAATATAATCGTTGTGATACTTGG
>JBBRAW010000044.1:0-24399 GCA_038206385.1 Bacteroidia bacterium
GTGACATAAGGTGTTTTATACTTCTTATGAATTTTACTAAATGAAGCTGGTAAAAGTCCATCTCTTGACATAGAATAAAAAATTCGTGGTTGACCCATAAGCATTACAAGAATTACAGAACTTAAACCTGCAATTGCACCAGTTTTTATTAATGGTCGCAACCACATTAGACCAGCTCCAGCAGTATTCACAGCAACAGCAATTGGTGCAGGATCATTTAACATTGGATATGAAACAATGCCAGTCATTACAAGGCCAACAAGTATATAAATCACAGTACAAACTAATAATGATCCTAAAATCCCCCAAGGCATATCTTTTTGCGGATTTTTCGCCTCTTGAGCAGCAGTAGAAACTGCATCAAAACCGATATAGGCAAAAAAGATAATTCCAGCAGCACGTACAATCCCGCTCCATCCAAACTCCCCGAATGTACCTGTGTTTTCAGGGATAAATGGTTTCCAATTATCATAGTTAATATAATGCCATCCAAAAATTACAAAGAGGAGAATTACGATTACTTTTATGATTACGATGACATTATTAAAATTTGCTGATTCACGAATTCCTATAACAAGTAAGGTGGTCATCATGGCAATAATAAACATAGCAGGAACATTAATAAAAGCTCCTGTTGCAGTATAAGTATGCGCTGCTGCATCGTACGCTATTGGCGCGCCAGAAAATGCAGGAGGGATGACGATGTTAAAGTCTTTTAGAAAACTAACAACGTAACCTGACCATCCAACAGCAACGGTACTCGCACCAAAAAGATATTCAAGGATAAGATCCCAACCAATAATCCAGGCAATAAATTCACCGAGTGTTGCATAAGCGTAAGTATACGCACTCCCGGCAATTGGGATCATAGAGGCAAATTCGGAATAACAAAGACCAGCAAAACCACATGCCACACCTGCAACAATAAAGGAAATCACAACTGCAGGCCCAGCATGTTGTGAAGCAGCAGCTCCAGTGAGAACAAATATTCCAGCACCAATTATAGCACCTATTCCCAACATTATTAAATTGGTTTTCCCTAAAGTGCGCCTTAAGCTGTGCTCCCCGTCTTGCGATGATTCAGACACTAATCGATCAATAGATTTTATTGAAAACAGTTTGTTGGACATAGATTTGTTTTATTGTAATAAACAAACCTAGTAAAAAAAACGAGCGGAACAATTAATCAATCAAAATCATTTGCACATTTTTTAAAAAAAGGAAGCACCGGTTCCGGTATTAGTTGAGCAATATTTTAAGATGGATAAAGTTTAAATCTTGATTGATAGTAGCATCATTAATCGATCTAATTAAAGCGAATAAAGGAGCCCCTATAACAGATTTAAATTATCCAATTACTATTTATTTAATGTTAATATTTCCGATAACATGCATACCTACTAAAATTTCTGCCGAAACATTATCGTGAAATAAAAATTCAAAAAGAAGAGCTATTACTTTGAGAAACTTTTTCTGAAGTCGTTCGGCATTTCTTTGTAATACACCTAACAAAATTGTTAAAATTAAAAAGGAGCGAAATATTTCGCTCCTTTTTAACTATTAATTTTTCCTGAGTTAATGCATTTATATTTTAGTGATTACTAAAACTCATCATCAAATTTAATTTCTTGTTCTTCGCGAGTTTTTCCAACACCAGCTTTCGTGTATTCAGAAACTCTCTTTTCGAAGAAATTTGTTTTTCCTTCTAAAGAAATTGTTTCCATAAAATCAAAAGGATTTGTGCTATTATAAACTTTAGGATAACCCAATTCACTTAACAAACGATCAGCAACGAATTCGATGTACTGACACATCAGTTTAGAGTTCATTCCAATTAAATCAACTGGCAATGCATCAGAAACAAATTCTTGCTCAATTGTAACTGCACCTTTTATCATTTCGAAAACTTGTTCTTGCGACAATCTATTTTTTAGCATTCCGTAAAGCAAACATGCGAAATCACAATGCAAACCTTCGTCGCGTGAAATGAATTCATTTGAGGTAGCTAGACCTGGCATCAAACCACGTTTCTTTAACCAGAAAATAGAACAAAAAGATCCGCTAAAGAAAATTCCTTCTACAGCTGCAAAAGCTATTAATCGCTCTGCGAAGGTTCCATTTTCAATCCAACGTAAAGCCCAATCTGCTTTTTTTGTTACACATGGAACGGTATCAATTGCATTTAGTAAACGATGTTTTTCATTGTTATCTTTTACATACGTATCGATGAGTAATGAATACATTTCAGAATGAATATTTTCCATCATGATTTGAAATCCATAAAAACATCTTGCTTCAGGAAGTTGAACAGCACTCATCATATTTACTGCTAGATTTTCATTTACGATACCATCACTAGCAGCAAAAAATGCAAGAACATTTGTGATAAAATGACGTTCACCACTACTCAATCTTTCCCAGTCTTTTTGATCAGCTGAAAGATCAACTTCTTCGGCAGTCCAAAAACTGTTTTCCGCTTTTTTGTACATCTCCCAAATTCTGTCATACTTAATTGGAAAAAGTACGAATCGATCTTTGTTTTCTTTTAAAAGGATTTCGTCGTGTGAGTAATCGTTTGCCATATTTTTTTTGTTGCTACTAATAAACTAATAAACTAAACGGAAAGAGAATATAATATAATACTGCCTTTCTGTTCTACAAATAAACAATAAGCAAGGTGCATTAACAAATGCTAAGGCAATCTTTTATCAAAAAAGCAAAGATTGTTATGAACATTAAATACTTTTTTGTTAATCAAAAAATATAATTGCAATAAACATCTTAATACGAAGTAAAAACAAAAAGCCCTGAAGTATAATAACTCCAGGGCTTTTTATAGAAAGAGTTGTATTATCCTAAATATGCTTTTAATAATTTATTACGTGAATTCTGACGAAGAGTCTTAATTGCTTTTTCTTTTATCTGACGAACACGTTCGCTTGTCAAATCAAATTTTTCTCCGATCTCTTCTAATGATAATCCATGTTGAATGCCAATGCCATAAAACATTTTTATCACATCTTGTTCACGTTCCGACAATGTTGCCAATGAACGATTAATTTCCTTTTGTAATGATTCGTTAATTAATGCGAAGTCAGCTCCTGGGCTATCTCCGTTTTCTAATACATCAAGTAATGTACTGTCTTCCCCTTGAACTAATGGCGCATCCATTGAAACATGCTTTCCTGGCATCTTCATCGTATTTGCAACTTTATCCATTGGTAAGTCAAGCACTTCACTCAATTCTTCCGGACTAGGCTCACGTTCAAATTTTTGCTCTAATTCTGAAAATGCTTTTTTTACTTTATTAGCTGCACCTAATTGGTTGAGGGGCAAACGAACAATACGTGCTTGTTCTGCTAATGCTTGCATAATTGATTGACGAATCCACCAAACTGCATAAGAAATGAACTTGAAACCACGTGTTTCGTCAAATTTCTTTGCTGCTTTAATAAGACCTAAATTTCCTTCATTAATTAAATCTGGAAGGCTAAGCCCTTGAGTTTGATACTGTTTCGCTACTGATACAACAAATCTTAAATTGGCTCTCACGAGTTTTTCTAGGGCTCTTTGGTCTCCTGCTCTTATCAGGCGTGCAAGTTCAACTTCAACTTGTGCCGTGATTAATTCTTCTTTCCCAATTTCCTGGAGATACTTTTCAAACGACGCGCTTTCGCGGTTGGTAATGGATTTGGTGATCTTTAGTTGGCGCATATCTTGTTGATTGTTATAACACTACACCTCTACATTCCTCGGCGAGAACGGTGTTTTTAGAAGGGCGCAAGTTACACATAAAATTCGCCTTGTCAAGCTATTTTTTTATGTTGAGGTAATGTTGGCTTAACCTAATGTTCAAATTATGCTGACTAGCAGCGGGTTTCAGGCAATTTAATCTTCAAAAAAAATATTTTTTTGTAAATTGATTTTTCTAGATAAATATGGCACATTTTTTTAGTTAGTACACGAAACACTGTTCATAACACGTTAATGAAGATAAAGTAAATGAAGTAACTGTCAATTATCTTTACAATAGTTTATCGATAAAGCCATAATATCATGAAAATTACCAAAGAACAACAGAAAGAATTAAAGAAAATTGATTCTTCCTATTCACAAATCGAAAGTCTTTCTATTAATAATGATTTGAATATAAAATCTGTTTTGAGAAGCATTTTCAGTTTTGATGTAATCAATATGAGCGATAAAGACCGTCAAAAAGTGTTTTCTCAAAACCAAAGCCGTCAAGAACTGTTTGAACGTTCAAAAGTTGCTAAGAAAAAATATAAAGCTGATGCTCAACGTTAGTTCTTATCTACTTTTTACAAAGCGACTTAGTTTTATAATACTTGTTCTATAGAAATTCTATTGTAGTAACGTTTTTTATCCGAATGAGTTTTTCTAGTATTGTTTTTATGCTATTGATTTTGAATAAAAAAACACTTTGATTCTATTTTAAATCCATACTTTCCTTGAACATTATTCTAAATGTATTTACAAATTATTCTAACTTTAAAATATTTTTTAATTAATCTTAAAATTACTAAAAATAAAAAAGTAAAGATTCATTCAAACGAATAAATCTTTTTCCATCTAATTATTTTATATTTGAAGTTAGATTAAAAACATGAGTGATTCAACAACAATTACTGACCTAAGTTATCTTCATAGCTTAACAGGGGGAGCAAATGATAAGATGGCGAAATACATTCGGATGTTTCTAACGGGAACTCCAATAAGTATTCAACAAATGGATTTATATGCTCTGAGTAAAGATTGGTCCGGAGTTAAGCAAACTGCGCATGCATTAAAGCCACAGCTTGGCAATTTTGGAGCGAAAGGAGCTGAACAACTTATCAAAGAAATTGAAAGGATGGCTGGTAATCAAGTTGATTTAGATCGTCTTCCTGCACACATTGAAAATTTTCGACAACAATTCGAGCAAATCAATACTGAACTTGAAAAAGTTTTGCATGACCTTGGAAGTTAAATTCAGTAATATCTCAGATTTAAAAAACTATTCATTTCGAATTTTCTTAACAAGTAAGATTATTTTTTCAATCACATAATTTATTTCGGTATCGGTTGTTGTTTTTCCTAAGCTTAATCGGATGCTACTATATGATTCTTGTTCTGTTAAACCCATTCCACGTAATACATGCGAGGGTTCGCTTAAGGCAGAACTACATGCAGATCCACTGCTAATTGCGATGTCATGCAAATCTTGGATCAACGCATCGGCTTTTATGCCACCAATTTGTAAGTTGGTTGTATTGGATAAGCGATATCTCGTACTTCCATTAATTCTAATATTTCCAACCTCTTCAATTCCTTGTTCTAGTTTTGTACGGAGCATTGATGTGTGCATGGAATAATCCCAAATTTCGGATTGTGCTAATTCGGCCGCCGCACCAAATCCTACAATTCCAGGTACATTTAAAGTTCCTGAACGTAATCCTTTTTCATGACCACCTCCAGTAATTTGTGGAGTGAGAATAACTCGAGGATTTTTTCTACTTACATACAAAGCACCAACTCCTTTCGGACCATAAATTTTATGTGCAGAAATACATGCAATCGAAATCCCCAACTCGCGAACATTGATATTTATTTTTCCTGTTGCTTGCGTTAAATCACTAAAAAAGATAATTCCATTCTCCTTACAAATTCCACCTATTGCTTCTACATCTTGAATTACACCCGTCTCATTATTTGCCATCATTATAGCAACCATAACAGTTTCTTTTTGGATCACTTTTTTCAATTCATCTAAATCAATTCTACCATCACGACTAACCGACAAGTAGCTAATTTTTTTACCCTTATCCGCTAAAGCAGCTGCCGTATCTAATACCGCTTTATGTTCGGATCTACATACTATAAAATGATTTCCTTTATCTGCATACGCATCCATAACACCACGAAGAGCAAGATTTATTGCCTCTGTAGCTCCTGATGTAAAGATGATTTCGTTGGATTCGGCTCCGATGAGTGAAGCCACTTTTTCACGAGCATGTGTTACGGCTGCATCAGCTTCCCAACCGAAACGATGAGTTTTGCTAGCAGCATTCCCAAACTTTTCCGAAAACCAAGGGAGCATCTGCTCTAATACGCGTTGATCAACTGGGGTTGTGCTGTTAAAATCAAGATAAATAGTAGGCATCAAGCAAAGGTAGGATGAATCGATATATTAATTTATTGAGGTAATAAAGAATCATATTGTAGTTAAATAAATTTTTCGATCAATTGTGGTTACTTTCTTTCGCTTATTTTTGCGCCATGAGTACAACTACAACTAAGAAATTAAGCTCAGAGGAGCTTTTCAAAAATATCATTTCACATGCAAAAGAATATGGTTATGTTTTTCAATCAAGTGAAATTTATGACGGACTAAGTGCTGTTTATGATTATGGTCAGCAGGGTGTTGAATTGAAAAAGAATCTTCGTGATTATTGGTGGAGAGCGATGGTTCAGTTAAATGAAAATATAGTTGGAATTGATACTGCGATTTTTATGCATCCAACTATTTGGAAAGCTTCCGGACACGTTGATGCATTTAATGATCCATTGATTGATAATAAAGATTCGAAAAAACGTTATCGTGCTGATGTTTTAATTGAAGATCATGTAGCAAAAATTGAAATAAAGATCGAGAAAGAAGTTTCGAAATCACGTGAACGTTTTGGAGAATCATTTGATGAAGCAATGTTTAGAAGTACCAATCCTCGTGTGCTTGAAAATCAAAAAAAGATAGATGAAATTAACGATCGTTTTAAAGCTGCATTAAACGCAAATGATTTAGAAGAAGTAAAACAAATTATTCTTGACTTAGAAATTGTTTGTCCGATAAGTGGTACACGTAACTGGACAGATGTTCGTCAATTTAATTTGATGTTTAGCACACAAGTTGGTTCTGTTAGCGAAGAAGCGAATACTATTTACTTACGACCAGAAACTGCACAAGGAATTTTTGTAAACTTTTTAAATGTTCAGAAAACGGGAAGGATGAAAATTCCTTTTGGGATAGCACAAACGGGAAAAGCATTCCGTAATGAGATTGTAGCTCGACAATTTATTTTTCGTATGCGTGAATTTGAACAGATGGAGATGCAATATTTTGTGAAGCCAGGAACAGAAATGGAATGGTATCACTTATGGAAAGAGAAACGATTAAATTGGCATTATAGTTTAGGATTTGGAACTGATAAATATCGATTTCATGACCATCTAAAGTTGGCGCATTATGCGAATGCTGCAGCAGATATTGAATTTGAATTTCCATTTGGATTTAAAGAGCTAGAAGGAATTCATTCACGAACTGATTTTGATTTAAGTAGTCATGAAAAGTTTTCAGGAAAGAAGCTACAATATTTTGACCCAGAAGAAAATAAAAATTATGTTCCTTATGTTGTTGAGACTTCTGTAGGCTTGGATCGACTATTTCTTTCGGTACTTTCACAGGCTTATGCAGAAGAAATTTTAGAAGATGGTAGCATTAGAGTAGTGATGAGAATTCCTGCATTTTTAGCTCCTTATAAAGTTGCTGTTCTTCCATTAATGCGTAAAGATGGGTTGCCAGAAAAAGGTCGTGAGATCATGGATATTTTGAAACTGGAACATTTATGTATTTACGAAGAAAAGGATGCTATAGGAAAGCGATATAGAAGGATGGATGCTATTGGTGTGCCTTATTGTATCACTATCGATCATCAATCATTAGAAGACAATACAGTTACATTACGTGATCGCGATACGATGGAGCAAGAGCGAATAAGTATTGATCAACTTGAAAAAATTATTGATGATAAAGTTAGTTTGAAAAAACAATTACAGAAGTTGATGTAAAAATAATTGCTTTCAAATTTGCTATAATAATTTTTTGGATTGGATTCTATTTATTTGATAAATTTCAAAGGAAATTATTATTCAATAAAAATTATTTCAACCTAGAATTATAATACGAGGCACGGTCTTTAATAAATATTGCTAAATCATATTGCGACATATTTTTAAGCGCTTCGTCATTGAGTGCAATGAAGTTAATAAAGTTCTCCATTTGATCATCAGATAATTCAATCATTTTATTTTTGATGTAGATATGGATGATTTCCATTAACAAAGATTTTCTTAAATCATCATTCATCAGTTCGGCAACTTTTCTTTTGCTTCTTTCTCTTCTACTGAATGCTTGATACAATGCTGTAACAGGACTCTGCCATGCTTCCACACCAGTTAATTTATAATCAGATTCTTTATATCCTAAAGTTTGTAAATCGCTCTCGATTGCTTTCCATTCCCGTTGTTGAAAGATGGTAACTTCTTTTAGTTGAACAGATAATCGTTTCATCGAAATAGTAAAAACTTTACCTTGGCTTTGTACTGAGTCGCGAAAGCAAACACGTTTCAACGAATAACCTGTTGCGGAAATTATCAAGGTATCATTTCGTTCAATGTTTATTGTAAAAGAATTATTATTTCCTGCAAAAATACCTTGTTGCGTTCTTAAATTAATGATCATAATATTTTCAAGATACAGATCTTGATATTGAATATCTTGAACTCTTCCCTGAAGAGAAATTATTTCTTGAGCATTTAAAATAGTATTGGAAAATAGTAATTGAAGAAATAAAGAGATGATAGTGACCCAAATTGATTTATATAAATGATACATTATTGATTGTGCTATTTTGTAGTATGACAGTTATTACGCTATTAGTTTCTGCGATGAAAGATAGATTTTTTAGTTCTAAGTGTCAGATAACGACTTGCAATTAACGCGAACTTAACATCTAGAATTGTATCGCAAAAGTTAGATTTTGAATTTGAAGATGATGTTTTTTTAAAAGTTGAAGTAAGTAGACATTAAGTAAGCTTGGGAAACTTATTTCAAATCTGGTAGATAATAACGGTCAGATGATAACAGTGAACTTAATAGAAGTATTTTCATTAAATAGTGTTAGTGTGCATTATTTTACACAAGAATTTATCAAAATCAATGAAATTAACCCTTGCGCTAGGCTTCTTTTTGTCTTACATTTGTCTAATGGCTTGCATATTTATGTTTGTCATATTTGGTTATTGTATCTAGTATAAACTCAATATATAACGTATCGTTCCCCAGGCCGGGTTCATTCTACAATCCGGACGATCTAACTATTTTAAAAATAATGGAAAGCACAAAAGAAACATCCGGACAACCGGAAAATCCAGTAAACGAAACCACTGAAAGCAATACAAATCACGTGGAAGCATCTGTTCCTACACAGGCAGAAGAAAATGCAGCAGTTGAAAATAGTTCAACAGAGAATAACATTGTTGAAACAGAAGTTGAATCACCTATGAATCATTCTGAAAATGTTGTTGAAGAGGTAATTGCTAATGAGCATCCCGAAGTGGAAATGCATCATACAGATAATGCACCTGTAGAAAATATTTCAACTGAAAACAACATAGTTGAAGCTTTGGTTGCAGCACCTATGAATCATCCTGAAAATGTTATTGAAGAGCGAAATGCTGCTGTTCATCCCGAAGAGGAAAAGCATCTTACAGAAATTGCTGCTCATCCTGAGGAAATTGAAGCTGAACCGCTCGAGAATTTTGGTACGCTTAGTAAGGAACAATTACTTGATCGTATGACTATTTTAAGTGTAGAAGTTGATGTCAATCATGTAAAAAATCATGTTGCTGCTGCGAAAGATGCCTTTCAACATCTAGTTAATCAGGAACGCGATGCTGCCCTAGCAAAATTTACAGAAGAAGGCGGGATAAAAGAAGAATTTGAATATAAAGATGCATTGGAAGAACCATTTTTCGATGCGTATAAAAGCTTCCAAAAACGACGTTCAGATTTTGTTTTAGGACAGGAGAAAATCCGTCAGCAAAATTTGAAAGCAAAGAATGATATTCTTCAGAGTATGAAGAATATTTTGCAGCAGGAAGAAGATATGTCTAAAGCTTTTAATGAGTTTCATGATTTGCAAGCAAAGTGGAGGGCTATCGGTCCTGTGCCGCCTCAAAGTATGAATGACTTATGGATGACGTATAAATTATATTGTGATCGTTTCTATGAGTTCATAAAAATAAATCGTGAGTTGCAGGATTTAGAGATGAAAAAAAATCTCGAAATGAAAATGCATCTTAGTGAGAAAGCGGAAGAATTATTGCTTGAGCCATCGCTCAATAAAGCATTAAATGAAATTCAATCGCTTCAACATAAGTGGAGAGAAATTGGTGCTGTTCCTAGTGAAAATCGTACAGAAATTTGGGTGCGTTTTAAGGCTGCTGTTGATAAAATCTACGAGAACAAACGTGGTTATCTCGATTCGATGAAAACTCAATTTGAAGCGAATTTAGTAGCTAAAAATGCGTTGATTGAAAAAACAGAAACGTTATTAAAGGAGCCTTTTGAAAAACATTCGCAGTGGCAAGATGGTTTGAAAAATCTTCTTGAATTGCAGTCAGAGTGGAGGAAAATTGGACCTACTGGCAAAGAACAAAATGATACAATTTGGCAAAAGTTTAAAGTAACTTGTGATCAGTTTTTTAAGAATAAGGATGCGTTTTACAAAAATAAAAAGCAGGAATATTCGAATAATCTTCAAGCAAAAACAGAATTGTGTATTCAGGCTGAAGCCCTTAAGGAAAGTAGTGATTGGAAGTCGACGGGCAGTGAATTAATTCGTTTGCAACAGGAGTGGAAAAAAATTGGTCCTTCAGGAGATAAAAATGAGAAGATATGGCAACGATTTAAAGTTGCATGCGACGAATTTTTTCATCGTAAAACAGCTCATTTTGCAGATCAAGATCAAGCGCAAGCTGGTAATCTGATAAGAAAAAATGAATTGATTACTGCTGTTGAAGGGTATGTTGTTCCAGAAGATGCGAATGCTGCTTTGGATCAATTGAAAGCGTTCCAACGTGAATATACTGAAATGGGGTTGGTTCCTCTTGTTAATAAAGAAGACATTCAATCGCGTTTCCGTAAGGCAATACAAGCACATTTCGAAGCGCTTAAATCAAATCCACAATACCGTCAATCCTATCAATCTCGACCAGAACATACTGAGCGCCAAGATAGATCTCCTCGACAGGATAGAGGCGAGCGATCTACATCAGGAACTGGTGGAGGACAAGATGATGAACAACGTAACTTATTGCATCGCGTAAATAAATTGACCAGCGAGGTACAAACTCTTGAGAACAATCTTGGGTTCTTTGCCAAATCAAAAAATGCAAATGCTCTAAAGGAAGAATATGAGCAAAAGATTCAGGAAGCAAAAGAGGAGATGAATAAGCTAAAAGCAAAATTGAAAGAATTACGAAATGTATAAACATTGATGTAACAGTGTTGTAAAAATTATTGCCCTCTGCTAAATACAGAGGGTTTTTTTATGAAAGAATCAGGGGAATTCGTATTTTTATAGCTTCAAAACAATTCTTCATTTATTCGTAAATAATTCTACAATGAAAAAATTATTGGCAATTGCCATGATCAGTATGTTCGCCATTACACACTCGGCACATGCACAGGAAAAATGTCTTTCTGAAATTATGTTTCAAAAAGATGCGATAAGTAACCCTCAGTTAATTCAAAATCGTGAAAATCTTGATAATTGGATTAAGAATTTTGCTGCTTCCAAAAGAGGTAAGGCACATGCGAACAGAACTCCTGGACCAGCAACGTATATAATTCCAACTGTTGTTCACGTAATTCATTATGGTGGTGGTGAGAATATTAGTAAGGCACAAATTGATGATCAGATTAGAATTTTAAATTTAGATTATCGTAGATTAAATCCAGATACAACAAATACTCCTGCTGCGTTTCAAATATTAGGTGCTGATGCGGGTATCGAATTTCGTTTAGCACAAATTGATCCGAATGGAAATTGTACAGATGGTGTAACACGTCATTATTCAAACTTAACTTTCAATGCAAGAAATAATGTAAAGGCATTTGATTATTGGCCTAACGATAAATATTTTAATGTTTGGGTTGTTGAAAGTATTGCAAATACTAATGGATCTCCTGGCGATGTTATTGGTTTTGCTCAATTTCCAGGTGGTGGTTCTGATACTACTGATGGCGTAGTTGTTAAGAGCACTTATTTTGGTAGTATTGGAACGGCTGCATCTTCAAATGAAAATGGTAGAACGTTAACTCATGAAGCAGGTCATTGGCTAAGTTTACGTCACATTTGGGGTGATGATGCTGGTGCATGTTCAGGTTCTGACAATATTCCTGATACACCCAATCAAGCGGATTGGAATTTAAGTACTTGTCCAACCTGGCCTGAATTAGATGCATGTACTACCACTTCACCAGGAATATTGTTTTCAGATTACATGGATTATACTAATGGTAATTGCATGAATATTTTTACTACCGGCCAAGCTCTTGCAATGGAAGCAACATTATTATCATCAGTATCACATAGAGATAATTTATGGAGTGCAGCAAATTTAATTGCTACAGGAACAGATGGTACACCACCAGTATTATGTTCTCCTAAAGCAGATTTTAATCCTCGACCTAAATTTGTTTGTGCGGGTGGAAATTTAAACTTTAATGATGCATCATGGAACGGTAAAGGTACATCGCGCTTATGGACATTTCAAGGAGGTATTCCAGCAACAGATACTTCTGCAAACCCGATAATAACTTATCCAACTGGAGGAGTTTATGATGTAACATTAGCTGTAACAAATAGTGCAGGAACAGATACAAAAACATTAACTGGATTAGTAAATGTTTCAAATTTATCTGCTCCATTATTAGTACCATTTTCAGAAGGATTTGAAACAGGAATATTCCCTTACAATGATTGGTATGCAATAAATCCAAATGGAGGCGCAGGATGGGCTGTAACTTCCAATGCTGCAAAAACAGGAACAAAATCAATTTACTTAAATAATTATAATAATAATGATAAAGGTCTTGATGAATTTATTCTTCCTGCAATGGATTTTACAAATGTTACAGGTGCAACAATGACATTCGATATGGCGTTTGCATTTAAAACCACCACAGGAAATAATGCAGATAAATTAGTAATCTATTCATCTACTGATTGTGGGAAAACTTGGAATTTCCGAAAAGGATTTAACTCTACATTTTTACAATCAACAACAGGTGCTGTTGGATTTAACTTTATTCCAGTATCAACACAATGGAAACAACAAACAGTAAGTCTCTCTGCAGTTACCGCACTACCAAATGTTCGATTACGCTTCGAGTTTACTCATGATAATGGAAATAATCTTTATCTTGATAACATTAATATTAATGGAACAGTGGTAATCGGTGTTGATGAAATAAATGCAGAAAATGCCTCAGTAAATATTTATCCGAATCCATCATCAACAAAAACGTATGTCGACTTTAATACTATTGCTACAGGACATGTAAAAATTGAATTGATGGATACAAGAGGAAGAATTATTAATACATATGAAAATAATATGCCTTCAGGTGACCACCAATATCAATTGGAAGATGGACTTGAGAAAGGTGTTTATTTAGTTCGTTTAACATTCGGTGAATACACTGTAACTAAAAAAGTAGTTATAGAATAATAGGATTTAATCAATCAAACGAATGCCTCTGTAGTTTATCTATAGGGGCATTCTAATAATTTTATCAAATCAAAATGAAATATTTATTAATCATTTCTCTTTGCATTTTTAGTCTTTCGTTATCTGCTCAAAATAATGATTGGCCGAAATTTTGTGGAACCGATAGTTTATGGAAAGAAGCCATTAAATCAGATCCAACGATAGTACAAAAAAGGAAACAGCTTCAAGATTATACAAAGCTCTTTATAAATAATCAACATAAAAACATTTTAACAGATACTGTACTGTATTCAATTCCTGTTGTTTTTCATGTGATTCATACTTATGGAAATGAAAACATTAGTAAAGATCAAATTGTGGATGCTGTGAATATTTTGAATTTAAGTTTTCAAAAATTAAATGATGATACAAACGATGTAATCCCACTCTTTCAACCCATTTTCGCAAATTGTCAAATTAGATTTCGTTTAGCAAATATTGATCCCCAAGGAAATTGTACTGATGGAATTACTAGAACGTTTTCTCCTCTAACAGCGATAGCTAGTGATAATGTAAAAGCACTTGTTGATTGGCCATCAGATCAATATTTAAATATTTGGGTTGTTAAAAATATCGCGAGTGGTGCTGCTGGATATGCATATTACCCAGGTATCAGTGCATCCGCTGATGGAGTAGTAATTTTGCATGACTATGTTGGAAGTATTGGAACTGCTAATGGATCAAATTATTCTTCTCGATCACTAACACATGAAGTAGGTCATTGGTTAAATCTACCACATACATGGGGAGGAACTAATACTCCTGGGCTCCCATCCAATTGCGGTATCGATGATGGAATATCTGATACCCCAAATACAATTGGTGTAAATAATTTTAGTTGTAATACTGCACAAAATTCTTGCGGACAAATTGATAATGTTCAAAATTATATGGACTATGCAAGTTGTCATAAGATGTTTACTGAAGAGCAAAAATATACCATGCAAGCAGCGTTAAATTCTTCAATCGGTAATCGTGATGTATTATGGGATGTATCAACATTAACGGCAACTGGTACTGAAGATGGGCATATCACTAATCCATGTGCACCAATTGCTGATTTATCTTCTACTTTATCTGCCATCTGTGAAGGAGGATCATTAAACTTTAAAGATTTTTCATGGAATGGTGATATCACATCTCGTGTATGGAATTTTCCTGGAGGAATTCCTGCAACCGACACCTCTGCAACACCTACAATTGTTTATCCAACAACAGGCACATACGATGTTACTTTAACAGTTACAAATTCAATAGGGTCTTCCACAATTACTCGTGTAGGGCTTGTAAATGTAACACCACCTGTTGCGAATATTATGGCTCCTACAACCGAAAGTTTTGAATCACTTACAATACCTGGTAATGATTGGGTGATTCAAAATGCTGGAAATAATAACACATGGGAAATAACAAATCTTGCTGCCGTTACTGGGAGTAAATCAGCACGAATTCTTAACTATAATGGAAATGTTGCTGGTGTTGATGAATTGATTTCAGCTCCATATAATTTAACAAATATTACTGGAGCACAACTTACATTTAAGTTAGCGTTTGCACCAAAAAGTTCTGTAGATAATTCATCGCTGACTATTTTTGTAAGTAATGATTGTGGAAATAGTTGGAGTCAACGTTATCAAAAAACAGGGTCATTTTTACAAACAACTACAAACCCTATTTTCCCAACCTTTGTTCCGAATGCAACTCAATGGAGAACAGAAACAATTGCATTATCAAATGGAATATTTGGTGGTAAACCCTCAGTAAGATTTAGGTTTCAGTTTAAAAATGATAATGGAAATAATATTTATATTGATGACATCAATATAACAGGACTCGTTGGAATCAATGAAATATTAGCAAGTAAATTTAGTTTTGTTGTTTGGCCAAATCCTGCAAATTCTGTTTTAAATATTAAATTGGATCGTACTGATGCAATGAGTGTTGTTCTAGAATTGTATGATGCTTTAGGAAGAAAAATTTCAACATCAGTACCATCATCTATTTCTAAAGGAATTTTTGAATACAGTTTTGTAAATAAAAATTATTCTGGAGTATATACGTTAAGAATAAAAGCGGGCGATAATGTATTCCAACAAAAAGTAATGTTTGTTAACTAATAAAAATTAAATCATCAAAATAGTATTATATCATGGCAACAAAATTTTCTTTTAAAGCAGATTATATTGTTTATGCAAATCCTGATCAAGTATTTGAAGCATTAACAAATCCAGGAATTATTTCATCGTGGGGTGGAGGATTTTCTATCGTCGAAGAAAAAGTTGGTGGCGTATTTGAACTCTTTGACGGATGGGTAAAAGGAGAAGTTACTGCGTATGATCCAGGAAAGGAATTAGGCTATACGTGGCGACCAGAAGAATGGAATAAAAACACCAAGCCATCATTAGTAAATATCAAGTTGAAAAAAAATGATGCTGGTACTGCTGTAATAATTTCACATACCGATTTCCCTTCTCAAGAGGAAGCAGATAAACATGGTAGTGGATGGATCGATTATGTGATGGATCCAATGAATGATTATTTCGTGATGCAGAAAGAAGAAAAAACAAGTAAGTAATAAAGTATTTAATAATCGAATTAATGGCAGATCAGTTTAATTTGATCTGCCATTAATTTTTGAATGTGTGGTATATTTTGTCATCAATTTTTGAGGTAATAACACCTAATTTCGCCCTATCTTTGCAACATGGAAACGATCACCCATCAAGGACTTTATTGCAATAGCCTAACTCATTACAGTCGCCTCGTAACACGCGAAGTTTTTATTGGGGATGTGCCAATGGGTGGACAAAATCCTATTCGTATTCAAAGCATGACCACGACGGATACAATGGATACTATCGGAACTGTTGAGCAATCTATTCGAATGATTGAAGCAGGTTGTGAATATGTGCGTATAACAGCTCCAAGTATGAACGAAGCACGTAACCTTGAAAATATAAAGAAGGAGTTGCGAAAACGTGGTTACAATACACCACTAATTGCAGATATACATTTCACACCGAATGCCGCTGAAGTAGCAGCAAGAATTGTAGAGAAGGTTCGTGTGAATCCAGGTAACTTTGCAGACAAAAAGAAATTTGAATTTATTGAATATACGAATTCCGATTACGATGCAGAACTTGCTCGTATTCGTGAACGGTTTATTCCACTTGTAAGAATTTGTAAAGAGTACGGAACAGCAATGCGCATTGGTACTAATCATGGTTCACTAAGCGATCGTATTATGAGTCGCTATGGTGATACAGCTTTTGGAATGGTCGAATCTGCACTTGAGTTTTTACGTATCTGTGAAGAAGAAAATTATCATAACATCGTTCTCAGTATGAAATCAAGTAACACACAAGTGATGGTAGAAGCCTATCGTCATTTGATTGTGAAGATGAATGCTGAACAGATGAATTATCCTTTGCACCTTGGTGTAACAGAAGCTGGTGAAGGCGAAGATGGAAGAATAAAATCAGCAGTAGGAATTGGGACATTACTTGAAGATGGAATAGGCGATACTGTTCGCGTTTCATTAACAGAAGATCCCGAGTTTGAAATTCCAGTTGCAAAAGCATTAGTTGATCGCTATCAAAATAGAATTGGTCATGCAGCAATTGTTGATTTACCACTTAATGAAAATAAAAGTGTTGGTGGATTACCTTATGATCCATTTATATATTCACGAAGAGCAAGTAATGCTGTAAAAAATATCGGAGGAGAAAATGTTCCTCGTGTGATCGCCGATTTTTCGAAGAATGAAAAAATTTCAGCAGCGAATTTATTTGCAGTAGGATATAATTATTCAGTGCCTCTTGATAAATGGAATCTTAGTGATCAAGCATGTGATTATATTTATTTGGGAAAAAATAAAATCGATTTCGCAATTCCAGGAACATTAAGTTTAATCGCGGATGCTGCTGTTTGGAAAAAATCCGACGAAGCAGAAAATATTTTTCCATACTTTGCGATTGCAGAATTCCTCACTGCAAAAAATAAATCATCACAACTTAATTTTATTACTGTTACACAAAAGGATTTATTTGAAAATCAAGATACAATTTTAAATGCACTTGATACTTCTTGTGTAATTATTTTGGAAACACATAACATTCATGCAATAGCTGAACTCCGTCGTCTTGCAATAGAATTAATGAATAAAGGAATAACAAATCCTATAACGATCAAAAGATCTTATTCTTCTATTTCATCCGATACGTTACAACTTCATGCAAGTACTGATTTTGGCGCATTGCTATTAGACGGTTTTCCTGATGCAGTTTGGATAGATGCAAATGGAATCGCATCTCCGCAAATGATTAATAGTTTAGGATTCGGAGTCTTGCAAGCAGCACGTACTCGTATTTCAAAAACAGAATATATTTCTTGTCCAAGTTGCGGCCGAACATTATTTGATCTTCAAGAAACTACAGCAAAAATTCGTTCTCGCACCGATCATCTTAAAGGAATTAAAATTGGAATCATGGGCTGTATAGTAAATGGTCCTGGTGAAATGGCTGATGCTGATTACGGTTATGTAGGATCCGGTCCTGGAAAAATAACTCTCTATAAAGGTAAAGTTGTAGTAGAGCGTAGTATCGAAGCAGAGATGGCTGTTGATGCGTTAATTGATCTCATCAAAGAGCATGGTGATTGGGTTGAGAAAGAAGTTTAATAAAAAATATCGTTTACTATTTTGATGCAGCAAGTTATCTTTCATGATTTAGGTAATATTGATTTCAAAGATTGTTGGGAATTGCAAGAAGCGATTCTCAATGAAACTGTTCGTCAGAAAATGGAGAATAGAAATTTGAATGTTGAAGAACAATTTCCATCTCGTCATTTTTTATTATTCTGTGAACATCCACATGTATTTACATTAGGAAAAAGTGGAACCGAAAATCATTTACTTGTAAACGAAAATTGGCTTGCAGAAAATAATGCAACCTATTATAAAATAAATCGTGGAGGTGATATCACTTATCATGGCCCCGGACAATTAGTAGGATATCCAATTTTCGATTTAGATTTTTTCTTCAACGACATCCATAAATATTTACGTTTTCTTGAAGAAGCAATCATACTAACGTGTAATGATTACGGATTAAAATCTGGACGTATCGTGGGATTAACTGGAGTTTGGTTAGACATTGACAATCCACTTAAAGCAAGAAAAATTTGTGCCTTTGGTGTGCGATGTAGTCGTTGGGTAACGATGCATGGTTTTGCATTTAATGTAAACACCGACTTAAATTATTTCGGAAAAATAATTCCTTGTGGTATTAATGATAAAGGTGTAACATCACTAGAAAAAGAATTAGGACGATCATTAGATTTAGAAGAAGTAAAAAGTAAAGTGCTCATGCATCTTCAGGAATTATTTCAATTTGCAATTCGTATGGAATCAAACGAACTTTTACCTTGGCCAAATCGTATAAACGTATAACTTTATTATCATGAAAAAAGTATTTCGTTTTATTGGAATATTCTTAATTATTGCTATTGCATTATTTACCATTTATGCATTCGTATCAGGTAAAACCTATATGTTTAAAGCATTAATTTATAACTATGTCGATATCGATGACAATGCACTTTTTAATAACCGAAAAATTATTGCAACGAATGGAGTAGAGTGGCCTTTTTCAAAAGAATACAATAAAAAACCAATGCCTTCAGCTCTAAAAAAAGAATTGGAAGATTTAAAAAGTGTTGCTTTTATTGTTATCAAAGATGATTCATTGCTTTATGAAAATTATTGGGAGCAATACAATGATTCATCATTATCGAATTCTTTTTCGATGGCAAAAAGTTTTGTGAGTGTAATGATTGGAATGGCAATTCAAGAAGGAAAAATAAAATCGGTCGATCAACCTGTTGGTGATTTTATTCCTGAATATAAAACAGGAACGCGAGCGCAATTAACTATTCGTCATCTTTTAACCATGTCGGCTGCATTAAGTTGGGACGAAGGCTACACCAGTTTATTTAGCCCTGTAACAGAAGCATATTATGGAACAGATTTACATAAATTAGTTGCTAATTTAGATGTAGTAGGGACACCTGGAAAAGAATTTAATTATCAAAGTTCTGCAACACAATTATTAGGATTAGTACTCGAAAGTGCAACAGGAAAATCATTAAGTGAAAATGCAACAGAGAAATTATGGCAACCATTACAAGCAATGCATACAGCAGATTGGAGTCTCGATCATGAAAATGGAAGAGAGAAAGCGTACTGTTGTTTTTATTCTAACGCAAGAGATTTTGCAAGAGTAGGATCGCTGTATCTGCATGATGGAAATTGGAAAGGCAAACAGTTAATTGATACTGCTTGGGTTGTTGCAAGTACAACTCCTGCTCCAACATCCGACGAAGGAAAACCAAATAAAGTTTATGGTTACCAATGGTGGATTGGCGACTACAATGGTAAGCATGTTTTTTATTGTCGTGGAATTTTAGGTCAATATATTGTTGTGATTCCTGATGAACATATTGTATTCGTAAGGCTTGGACATAAGCGTGCAGAGAAAGCATCCGATGGTGGATTGATGGACATGCCAGTGTATGTTAAAGGCGTGATGGATTGGATTAAATAAATTTATTAAATTATTTCATGTTAAAAGATATTCCACGTATTGCAGTTGAAGACATTGCCATTGCAATCATACCTAAAGAAGTTTATGGTGAAAATAATGAATCACTTTGGGAAGTTTATATCCTCAATTTAAAAAGAGAAAACATTGAAAACGTTTTAGTATCGAGCAAAGGTTATGGTACGTACAAAGGCGAGACAGTAAAAACATCAACGCTACGACATTTTTTAGGTGAAGTAGAAGCGTTGTCATACATGCTCATCGAGCCCATTCAAAATGACGTATTCGGATTGAACAACGAGTACTGGGTGAGTTTTTATATTAACAGTGAAGTCTTCGATAAGAAATATATTTTTTTACCAGAGAGCATCAAAGAAGAATATTTCACAACCATTCCGCTTCTCGAAAAGCGTGGTGTGATGATTCGATAAATTATTTTTTGGGCATGTCCACTAAAGTGAAAATACTTTAGCGGTCGGGCTTTTCACTGCAAGTCCTCGTCGTTGTTTAAGTAAAACTTAACCAACTCCTGCGGGCTATCCGTTACTATCCCTCATGCAAATTAATTCGTGAAATTTTTTAGCGTAACTTAATTCTCTAGTTATGTTTCATAGTTTAAATGTCAAGTTTATCCTGATATTTAAACTATGAAAGGTGATTTTTGAGGGAAAAATTAAATCAACGTTTTGAGTTTATTTTTTCCACCGAAAAGAAATTGAAATTATATTGCCACTTTTCCCAGCAATTTTTCTGGTGCATATTTATACGCTTAATTGAGTGTCCCGAATTTATTTCGGGAAGCTTAAAATTGTGGACACACTGTGTACGCAATTAAGCTGGTCGCATTTACGATTATAAGTTTTAATGAAAGTAAATCCATTAGAAATAGAACTCAATAAGCAGTGATGTGGATTGATTCAGGATTAATTATTAATTTTAATTAGACAAACTATGAAAAGCAGCAAAATTCTAATTTGATTTTTAAAGAATCAAGAAATATTAATTTATTTTAAAATGTTGAAAACTTTTTAGGACAATATTTGTCCCCATATTCTTTTAATATTATTTTTGGATAAAATAAATCTTCGATGTCGTTTAAAAAAAATATAATTACCTCTTTTGGTGAACAAATCCGCTCATTGCGTGAGCAGAAAAATTTATCTTTACGTGAAGTAGCTTCAGCAATTGGCATAGACACATCGCTACTTGGAAAAATTGAACGAAACGAAAGACAAGCAACGAAAGAACAAATAAAACTAGTTGCTAAGTTTTTCAAATTTGATGAGCAGAAATTAATTAGAGAACATTTGAGTGATCAGTTAGCTTATAAAATAATTGAGGCGGACGCTGATTTAGATATTTTAAAAGTTGCTGAACAAAAAGTAGAATATTTAAAATCTAAAAAATTTATAACAATATGAATATAGTTTCATTTTTCGCGGGTGCAGGTGGTCTTGACCTTGGTTTTCGAAAAGCAGGTTTTAACGTTATTTGGGCCAACGAATACGACAAGGAAATTTGGGAAACCTATGAAAAAAATCATCCACATTCAATTTTAGATAGAAGAAGTTTAGTAAATATTTCTGCTTCTGAAGTTCCCGAATGTGATGGAATTATTGGTGGTCCACCCTGCCAAAGTTGGAGTGAAGCAGGTGCAATGAAAGGAATTGAAGATAAACGAGGGCAATTATTTTTTGACTTCATACGGATCTTAGAAGCTAAACAACCTAAATTTTTTCTTGCTGAAAATGTAAGCGGTATGCTACTTGGGAGGCACTCTGATGCTTTAACTAACATCAAAGAATTATTTAGCAATACTGGTATAGGCTACGAATTATCTTTTGAAATGCTTAATGCTTGTGATTATAATGTGCCACAAGACAGAAAACGAGTTTTTTTTATTGGAATAAGAAAAGATTTGAATTTTAAGTTTCAATTCCCTAAACCTAAATTCCCGAAAATAACGTTAAAAGAAAAAATATTTGATTTGAAAGACAACGCATTACCAGCATTGACTTACAACAAAACAAATGGAGATAAATGTGCTATTCCTAATCACGAATATATGATTGGAGATTTCTCTACAATTTTTATGTCAAGAAATAGAGTTAGAGGTTGGGACGAACAATCATTTACAATTCAAGCGGGTGGAAGACACGCCCCTATTCATCCGCA
Organism: Bacteroidia bacterium; assembly: GCA_038206385.1. Lineage (GTDB taxonomy): Bacteria > Bacteroidota > Bacteroidia > AKYH767-A > OLB10 > JANXSD01. Next base: position 22,386 of record JBBRAW010000044.1, read on the forward strand.
AGCACCAAAAATGAAATTTATAGAGGAAAACATTAGGGTTTTTGTTCCAGGAAGTGAACAACTGTATAGAAGATTAAGCGTAAGAGAATGTGCAAGAATTCAAACTTTCCCTGATGATTTTATTTTCCATTATACAAGTGTGCCTGCTGGATATAAAATGATAGGTAATGCAGTACCAGTCAATTTTGCTAAATTTTTAGCTGAAGGTATCAAGCAACAGATTATCGAAAATGAAAACAAAAATCAAATTAAAATAACAAGAAAAGAAACATTAGCAATATGACAAATATTTTAGAAGCAATTGTAAATATTGCAAATCTTCCTAATTTAGAAGTAGATGAATTATCTTTTGGGAGTAATAGAGTTACCAATGTTGGCGATGGTTTAGAAGTATTTGTTAAGAATGCTTTTTCTGATAATCTAACAACAGTTGATAGCGCAGAAAAAATAAAAAAATATTCGCAAGTATTTTCATACGAGGGTAGCCAAACAAGACCACCAGACTTAATGCTTCTCGGTGGTGATTCTATTGAAGTAAAGAAGACCGAAACAATTTTTTCTGAACTTCAATTAAATAGTTCACATCCTAAATCAAAATTATTTTCTACAAGTCATTTAATAAATAATCATTGTAGAAATTGTGAAGAATGGATTGAAAAAGATATAATTTACGCAATTGGACACGTTCCTAAAAGCAGTAAAACTTTATCTTCTTTATGGCTAATTTATGGTTTAATATATGTAGCAGATGAAGACGTTTACACTGGTCTTAAAAGCACTATAACTGAAAGTCTTGAAAAGACGTCTGAGATTGATTTTTCAGAAACAAAAGAGCTTGGTAGAGTCAACTTTGTTGACCCGCTAAAAATCACGAATATGAGAATTAGGGGTATGTGGTTAATTCAGCCACCTGTAAAAGTTTACGAGTATGTTTATCAATATAATAACAGCCTAAAATTTCAGCTAGTGGCAACTATCCCTTTTAATAAATACTACTCTTTCCCATTAAGTAGTAGAATTAGAATTGAAGAATTGGATAATGAAAATTTGATTATTGAAGATATAAAAGTAAAAAATCCTAACAATCCTGTTAATTTAATTGAATGCAAATTAATAACAATAAAAGTAAATAACGATTGACACTTTATATTCAAATCATCATTTTTTAAACATACGTTATTCCAGCCACAACCTCTACCTACTTCATTAATTTAATTTTTTTTAAACAATACCCCAAAATTTAACCAATAAATTTGGCAAAGGCTATTCAAAACGCAACCTGGAGCTAATCCGGAAATTTTACCTTACCTACAAGATTGCGAAATCACCGATTTCGCAAAGCATTAGTTGGACCCATTATCTACAATTGATGAGGGTTTCCAATGAAGCAGAACGAAACTTTTATGAAATAGAAACTGTGTCAAATAATTGGAGTGTTAGAGAATTAACACGTCAAATAAATTCTTCATTATTTGAACGTTTAACGCTTAGCAAAGATAAAAAAGAAGTATTAAGGCTGGCAGAAGAAGGACAAACTATTGAAAAGGCAGGTGATTTAATAAAAGATCCTTATGTATTAGAATTTTTAAATTTAACTGAGGCAAATACTTACAATGAGTCAGAATTGGAGCAGGCATTAATAAATAAACTAGAGCATTTTTTATTAGAGCTTGGCAAGGGTTTTACATTTGTTGGAAGGCAAGTTCGTTTCACATTTGATGAAGAACATTTTAGAGTTGATTTGGTGTTTTATAACCGACTACTAAACTGTTTTGTTTTAATTGATTTAAAAATTGGTAAGTTAAAACATCAAGATCTGGGTCAAATGCAGATGTATGTAAACTATTACGATAGACATGTTAAACTAGCAGAAGAAAATAAAACAATCGGAATCATTTTATGTAAGGATAAAAAAGATACAATGGTCGAAATAACCTTGCCGGAAAATAACAAACAAATATTTGCAAGTAAATATGAGTTGATAATGCCAAGCAAATCACAGTTGATACAATTA
>JBBRAW010000045.1:0-24079 GCA_038206385.1 Bacteroidia bacterium
TTAAAGGAGAACTAATGATTATTGAAATTGCTAACGATTCCATTATTAAAAGTTGGGGTAAAGACAAAAGCATCATAGGCAAATCATTATTTACTGTAATACCTGAATCTGTTGAACAGGGTTTTGATAAACTTTTGTTAAGTGTTTACAACACCGGAATACCTGTTCATTGTTATGAAACACCAATTGAACTCCTTCGCAATGGAAAGTCTGAAATAGTTTATTACACTTTTGTATATCAAGCACAAAAAGATATAACTGGAAAAATAATTGGCGTTGTTATAATTGCCAACGAAGTAACTCCAGAAGCAATTTTTAATAATAAAATTCGTGCAAGCGAACAACAATTTCGCTTATTGGTTCAACAAGCTCCAGTTGCTATTTGTGTTTTACGTGGTAAAAATTATATTATTGAAGTGATTAATGAAAGGATGCTTGAAATGTGGAATCGAACGAATGAGGAAGCAATTAATAAACCAGTATTTGAAGTGCTTTCTGAGCTTAAAGAACAAGGGTTTAAAGAATTATTGGATAAAGTTTACAGTACAGGGATTGCATTTGTTGCAGACGAACTACCTATATCTTTATCGCGTAATGGAAAACTGGAAAATTTATTTGTAAAATTTGTTTATGAACCTTTAAGAGAAGCGGATGGAACGATAACAGGTGTAATGGCACTTGCACACGAAATTACCGAACAAGTAGTTACTCGTAAAAAATTGCAATTGCAGGAAGACATGGTTAAAGATTTATTATTGAATGCTCCAGCCTTTATCTGTACACTTAGTGGGCCATTACACATTTATGAATTAGTTAACCAACGCTATCAAAGTTTATTTGGTAAACGACAAATACAAGGCAAACCAATTATGGAGGCATTGCCTGAATTGAAGGGACAAGGTTTCGATATTCTTTTAGATAATGTATATACTACGGGAATACCTTATGTAGGAATTGAAATACCAGTAACCTTGGCGAGAGATGAGCATTTAATACCAGAGTTATGCTATTTTAATTTTAGTTACCAACCAATGTATGACAATAACAAAAAAGTTTATTCCATCTTGGTTTTCGGATACGAAGTAACCGAAGAAGTAAATTCAAAAAACAAAAACACTGCATCGCTTCAACAACGAGAAAAAGAACTCGATATTAAAGTACAACAACGTACGCATGAGTTAAATGATTCCAATGAATCCCTTTTACATAAGAATGAGGAACTTAATAAATCAAATAAAGAACTGGAATCATTCTCCTATGTAACAGGACATGATTTGCAAGAACCTCTTCGTAAAATTCAAACACTAATAGGTAGACTTGTTGAAAAAGAAAATGAAGCATTATCTGCCAAAGGAAAAGATTACTTAAACCGTATTCAGGGCGAAGCCACAAGAATGAGAACTCTTATTCACGACTTACTCGAATTTTCACGAATAGGAACTGCTGAACTAAAATTTGAAAGCACCGATCTCTCTATTCTTATCAAGGAAGTGAAAAACGAATACAAAGAAATCATTAAACTTAAAAAAGCTGTAATTGAAATTAAAGAGATTTGTGAAGTTAAAACTGTTACATTTCAGTTTCGTCAACTCATTCACAACCTTATCAGTAACGCACTCAAATTTTCAAACCCAAAAATTCCACCACATATTATCATAAAAAGTAAAATTATAAAATACAATAAACCTAATCTTGCCAACCTCCCACTTAATAAAGAATATTGCCATATTACTATTTCCGATAACGGTATCGGGTTCGAAAAACAATATAGTCAAAAAATATTTGAAGCATTTCAACGCCTACATGGCAAAGAAGAATATCCAGGAACAGGTATTGGACTCGCTATCGTAAAAAAAATAGTTGATAATCACAATGGTATTATCACTGCTACAAGTGACCTGAACCAAGGTTCCACATTCAATATTTACATTCCTTTACGATAAATTGAAAAGTGCGGGTTATTGATTTTTTCTTATTAACTTCATTTGATAAAAACCTACAACATTTTTTTTTAAAAATAGTTTTCTTCGTGAAGAATTAAAATTTATAGTGGGGAATTAATTGCCACCATTGTTCAGTAAAACAAATTTAATTCTTAATGGCTTGTAATTTTATATCATTTCATAATCCATTCAGCAATTATTCTACATTTGTATAAAAAATGAAAGTTTACATTAAGTATGATTTAAATGCCGTATGTAAAAAAATACTTCAGGAACAATTAGAGAAACTCAAACTTAAATACGCATTACTAGATTTTAATGAAGTAGAAATATATGGTGTACTTTCAGCAACAAAATTAAAACAACTCAACACAGCTTTAAATAATTATAGTATACAAATTGTCGAGAGTTCTAAAAGTATTTTAATACAAAAAATAAAAGACGAAATCAGAGAAATGGTATATAATGAAGGTGAAACAACTCGATTGAAAACTTCATTATGGCTAGGTGCAAAATTTAAAAAACCATATAAATACCTCTCCTCTATTTTTACGGAAGTCACTTTCACCACAATTGAAAAATTTATTATACTTCAAAAAATTGAACGTGCGAAAGAATTAATAATTGCTAACGTACTAAATTTTTCGGAAATTGGAAGTTTACTTAACTATAGTAGTACAGCACATTTTAGTGTTCAATTTAAAAATACAACAGGATTAACACCTACCTCATTTCAACATATTATCAAAACAAAAGAACATCATCCAACCTAATTATAATAAAAAATGCCAAGTCAGCCAATCAATATTTTACTTGCAGATGATGATGAAAATGACAGAATGCTTTTTAAGGAAGCATTCGAAGAACTTAAAATAAAAACCATTGTGTTTACTGTAAATAATGGAACACAACTTATGGATTATCTTAAAGCAAAAAACACCATCCTTCCCGACATCCTTTTTCTTGACCTAAATATGCCTCGAAAAAATGGATTAGAATGTTTAAAAGAAATACGTGCAAATAAAAAACTCAAAAACATTTCAATTGCCATCTATTCGACGTCAGCTTCAGAAAATGACATAGTAGAAACATTCTGTCTCGGAGCAAATGTGTACATAAACAAACCAAGTGATTTCGCCTCGCTTAAAGAAGTGCTATCCAAAACAGTTATCACTGCTCATCAATTTCAAGATACACCTTTTAACAAAGAAAATTTTCTTCTTAGAATTTAAAAAAAACTTAGCTTATCTTTTCAATAGTTAATTTAGGTTGAATTTTTCTTGATAAATTAAAATAAATTAGTTTACCTCTTCCAATAATTGCATCTCAAACAAGCTTGTATAAAGTCCTTTCTTCGTCATTAAATCTTGATGAGTTCCCTCTTCAGCTACAGCACCTTCATCCAAAACAATAATATGATCCGCATTTTTTACCGTGGCAACTCTGTGGCTTATCAAAACAGTTGTTCTGTCTTTCATAATTCTTCTTAAATTAGAAAGAATATGTTCTTCTGTTAACGTATCAACAGCAGATAAACAATCATCAAAAACTAAAATATCAGGTTGTTTAATGATTGCTCGGGCAATGGATATTCGTTGTTTTTGTCCACCTGAAAGTGTAATACCTCTCTCCCCAACAATCGTATTGAATCCCATTGGAAACTCTACGATATTATCATAAACATCTGCATCTTTTGCAGCTTGCTCTACTCTTGATAAATCCATTTTACTTTTTAATCCGAAAGCAATATTTCCTTCAATAGTATCTGAAAATAAAAATACATCTTGTGGAACGCAACCTGTCCGATCACGCAAAACACCCAAATCAAAATCCTTTAAATTTTTACCATCAAGAACAACATTCCCCTCCGATGGATCTAACAAACGAAGCAATACATTTACGAGTGTTGTTTTACCACTTCCTGTTCTTCCTATAACTCCAAGCGATTGTCCGGGCTTTACAGAAAAGGAAACATTGTTAAGGGCAATTGTTCCAGACTGTGCATATTTCACTGTTACATTCTGCAAAACAATCTCTCCTTTTAATTTTTCAGGAGTATAAGTTCCACCAATAATATCAGGTTGAATCTTTAAAAATTCATTGATACGTTCTTGTGAAGCAGCTGCACGTTGTACAATTGTGACTACCCATCCTAACGAAGCAACCGGCCATGTTAACATCGTAACATATAAAACAAATTCGGCAATATTACCTACTGTTAAGCGACCATTCATCACTTCAATACTACCAACGTAAATCGTTAAAATTGTACTTAACCCAACTAATAAAAGCATACTAGGCATAAAGAGAGCATTCACTTTCACAAGATCCATCGAAAGATCTTTGTATACTTTTGATTGATTTGAATACGCTTTTAAAAATTGTTTCTCACGAACGTAGGCTTTCAATACTCTTATTCCAGAAAATGTTTCTTGTACGAATGTAGATAAATCGGAAAGTTTGGCTTGAACAGCTTCACTTCTTTTGTTGATCTTATCATGAACATTGTAAACCATAAACGACATGATTGGCAATGGCAATAACACATAAAATGCTAATCGTACATTCACACTTACCATCGCCCATATTACTAATATAAACATCACAATTAAATTGATGGTATACATTATTGCAGGACCAACATACATACGAACTCTACCAACATCTTCACTAATACGATTCATTAAATCACCTGTATTATTACTGGTGTAAAAGCTTAAACCCAACTTTTGGTAATGCGCATAAATTTCGTTTTTCATGTCATATTCAATATGCCTTGACATGACAATAATTGTTTGTCGCATTAAAAACATGAAAATACCTTTCAATAATGCCATCGACAAAACCAAAATTCCAAAAAGAAAAATATTAAATGTTAAGAGCTTATAGAAATCATTTTGCAAATTAAAGCCATTAAAAAGTCGATACGTATCAATATTCCCAGCAACCACATCCAATGCATTCCGAGTTAACTGTGCTGGGAATATCCCGAAAAGGTTGGAAATAGTAACGAAAAGGATCCCCCAACCAAGGTGCCTACTATATTTTAGAAAATATTTATTGAGTGATTTTAGTTCTTTCACAAGGCAAACAACTGGTTTTCAGTTAACAAACAGTAATTACTTAAATATTAAATTTATTTGGTTGTAAAAATAGAAGATTTTATGCTCACATAAGACGAGAAAACGAGGTATTATCTTTTATCCATGAATCAAAATAACATACCTTTGCCCCCCTATAATAAAGATAAAAACATCGATTCATGATCGAAGTGAAAGAACAAAATTCTACTGCAGCAGCAACTGCTCCCGTAGCAACCAACGTGTTTGACAGTATTTCTGGTAGTCGCCATGAACAAATTGTTTTTTGTAACGACCCTGAATCAGGACTACGCGCAATCATTGCGATTCACAATACTGTTCTCGGACCAGCATTAGGTGGAACCCGAATGTGGATGTACAAGACGGAAAGTGAAGCTTTAAATGATGTTTTGCGTTTATCACGAGGAATGACGTACAAAGCAGCAATTTCCGGGTTAAATTTAGGAGGTGGTAAAGCTGTTATTATTGGTGATAGTCGTTTGCATAAATCAGAGGCTTTATTCCGCAAATTCGGACGTTTTGTAAATAACCTGAACGGAAAATATATTACTGCTGAAGATGTAGGAACGAGTACCAAAGACATGGAATACATTGCGATGGAAACAAAGCATGTGACCGGCCTACCGGAATCGATGGGTGGTGGTGGAGATCCTTCTCCTGTTACTGCATATGGAGTTTACATGGGAATGAAAGCTTCTGCTCAATTTGCATGGGGAAGCGATAGCCTTAGTGGAAAGAAAATTCTTGTTCAAGGTGTTGGTCATGTAGGTGAGAACCTTGTTATGAATTTGGTTAAAGAAGGTGCTAAAGTTTATATCAGCGATTTGAATGCTGATCAATTAAAAAAGGTTTCTTCTGAATTTGGTGCAGAGGTTATTGATCCTGACAAAATATTTGATTTAGATATTGATATTTATGCGCCATGCGCCTTGGGTGCAACATTAAATACAGAAAACATTAATCGTTTAAAGTGTTCTATCATTGCCGGTGCTGCAAATAATCAGTTAGCTGATGAAACAGTTCACGGACCAATGTTAGTTCAAAAAGGAATTACCTACGCTCCTGATTTTTTAATCAATGCTGGTGGTTTAATTAATGTTTATTCTGAGTTAGATAATTACAATCGTCAGCGTGCACTTACTCAGACAGAACATATTTACAATGTTACTCTTGAGATCTTAAAGAAAGCAAAAGCAGAAGGCGTTTATACACAACTTGCAGCAATACAAATGGCTGAAAAAAGAATTTCAGATATCAGTAAAGTGAAATCAAGTATGTAATTTATTCCTATAATTTGGGATTATCGAATAACATAGAAATCCTCTTTCTTATTCATTATTACTAATTCAAAATCGTAAATCTTTTTTACGAATAAAATTTATCGGAGCAAATTAAATGTTGAGTAGAAGGCATCTTCGTGTTCGTGTTATGCAGGCTTTATATGCCTATCACCAATCGGAGCCAAAGGATATTCGTTATACTGAACAGGAATTACTGAACGGAACTAAAAAGATTTTTGAATTATACTTGATGGTGATGCAGTTCTTTCTAGAAATGGCGCATCAAGAAGAAGTTTATTACGATGATCTTCCTACAAGTGCCTTAACGGGCGAAAGAAAAAAAGCGGAATTTCTTCTTAAAGATAATGCATTCATCGCTTGGCTTTCAGATAATAGAAAATTTAGTGATCTTATCAAACAATATAAGATTAGCTGGCAGAGTGAAAACGACTTGATAAAAAAGGCGTTTTTCCATATTCGCCAAACAGATTCATATACTGTATATTCTTCGAGTATGGGTTCTGATCGAGTTAAGGATATTGCATTTATCGAATGGATCTATAAAGAAATTTTTATCAATGTTGATTTCCTTCGACACATGCTTGAAGAAAAAACAATTTATTGGGCCGAGAGTTTAGACCTTGCAGAAACACTTCTTAATAGAACGTTGGAATCAGGAAAAGCAGATGGGAATTTTAAAGTTTTACCGCTGTATAAAGATGAAGAAGATGACATTCATTTCATGAAAGAATTGGTTCAAAAAACGATTCGAGATGATGATTATTTTCAGCAATTAATTTCTGATAAAACTACCAATTGGGATGCAGATCGTATCGCAATGGTAGATATTATTTTGATGAAAATGGCTCTTTGTGAGATCTTAAATATCGCCTCTATTCCAATCAAAGTAAGTATCAATGAATACATCGATATCTCTAAAGATTACAGTACGCCAAATAGTAAAGGGTTTATAAATGGCGTTATTGATAAAATAGTAATAGAATTACGCGAGCAAGGTAAAATTCAAAAAACGGGCAGAGGCCTTGTTGAATAATTTAACAAACATGAAAAAGATTGTAATTTCAATTTTAATAAGTGGCTCCCTTTTATTTGCCGCTTGTGGTAGTAAAAGTCAGAGTGAGAATAGTGGACAAGTATCTCCTGATATCATCAATAATCCAGCATCTGCTTCAGGAAATAAACAAGAAGAGAAGATGCCTAAATTCGAATTCGATGAGTCGTCATTCGATTTCGGAACAATAAAATCAGGTGATGTTGTTACGCATGAATTTAAATTTAAAAATGTGGGTGATGCTGATCTCGTCATCTCACAAGCAAAAGGATCGTGCGGATGTACAGAACCGGAATATTCTAAAGCACCTTTAAAGCCAGGTGAATCAAGTATTCTTAAAGTAACCTTTAATAGCGATGGAATGGCTGGTCAACTTGCAAAAACAGTAACGGTATTAGCGAATACAATCCCAAACACAAAAGTGGTAACCATCAGTGCTGAAGTAGTAAATAAATAACAAATGAACATTAATATTATTATGATAAATACGATTCTATTACAAGCATCAACAGGGAATCCTGCAATACAGCAACTTCTAATGATCGGAATGATCGTGGTAGTATTTTACTTCTTTATGATTCGCCCGCAAATGAAAAAAGCGAAGGCAGAAAAATCATTTAAAGAAAGCTTAAACAAAGGCGATAAAGTGGTAACAATTGGCGGCGTTCATGGTAAAATTGTAGAGGTAAATGATACAACATTCATCCTCGAAATCGACCAAAATGTGAAGGTTAAAGTCGAAAAATCTGCAATTTCAGCAGATGCTACTAAGCAATACAAGCAACCTGCTGAAGTAAAAAAATAATTTCCTATCGTTGCTTTCTTTAAATTCGCCCAAAGCAATTACCATTGGAAGAAGCTTCAAGTCAGTTTTCGTTATCCCGTATACTAGGCAATAAAAAGTTTTTGTCTTTTTTGTTATGTGTCCTATTGGCTGCGGGAATATGGGTTGTAAATGCACTAAATAAAACGCAGCAATGTACTGTTGATGTTTCGATCAACTACGATCAGTCATGGCTGAAATCCTGGAGTTCTGGTGATCAACCTTCAAAATTAACCGTCACTTTGAGCGGGCGTGGATTCGATCTGGCAAATTTTTTATTTAAAAATCATCAACTTGAAGTAAAGATAAATCAAGAAGGATTGTTCAATGGTAACAAAGAGCTTTCAGCAATTGATTTAGTTCATTCCATCTTTTCTAAATATTTTAATACTGTTCATATCGATCATATTTCTCCAGCATTTATCACACTTCCAGCAAGAAAATCTTTCTTTAAAAAAGTTGCAGTAAAACCTAAATTCGATATTTCATTAAAATCCGAATTCATGATCTCTGGTCCTGCAGTGTGCATACCCGATAGTATTTTATTATCTTCAACAGATGAATTTCCAGATACATTAAAAACTATTTCGACAATCACAATTAAAAAAGAAATGGTTAAAAATCCTGTCTTTAGCACTACCTTAATTAAACTACCTGAAAACTTAAATATAATTGCTGAAGTAAAATCTGTTTGGATTTATATTCCGGTTGAAGAAGCCACAGAAAAAGTTATCGAAACCAACCTCTTACCCGATTTTATACACGGTGGCAATGTTGAACTCGTTCCCTCAGTAGTAAAATTAACTTGTAGAGTGCCCATCAGCAGATATGATCAAACTACTGCACAACGTTTTTTAGTTGTTGCAAGCGTTATGAATGACAAACAAAAACAAGCTGTAGTAAGTGTTAAAAATGCTCCATTTTGGGCCGATCATATTTCATTCAAACCTGCTACTGTAGATTATTTCTATCGTAATCCATGATGCTGAAAATTGGAATCACAGGAGGTATTGGATCTGGAAAAACTGTTGTAAGCAAATGTTTTCAACTACTAGGAATCCCTGTTTACAATGCCGATGATGCTGCCAAAAAATTGATGAATGAAAATCGTGATTTAATAATTTTATTAATCAATCATTATGGAAAAGATGTTTTCAATGCTGACAATTCCTTAAATAAGTCATGGCTTGCAAATAAAGTTTTTAATGATGATTCGGAGTTACAAAAATTAAATTCATTAGTTCATCCCGTTGTTGCTGATGACTATCAAAAATGGTTGGAGCTACAAAAGGATGCGCTCTATACAGTACGAGAAGCAGCGATATTATTCGAGACTGGATTATGGAAAGAGTTAGATTTTGTTATTTTAGTAGATGCACCTGAAGCATTGCGTATTCAAAGAGTACAATTGCGCGACCATCGAACCGTTGAGGCAATAAAAGCAATTATTCAACGACAATGGCAATCAGATAAAAAACGTACTTTTGCCCATGCTATTATTGAAAACGATGATCAGCATTTAGTTTTACCGCAAGTAATGAATTTGCATTCTCAATTTTTAAATTATGGAAGCTGACGAAGCCCCACTTGAACGAACTAGTCATGGTTTTCACATACCTGATACGAGTATATATATTGACCCAAAGGAACCTGTTGCATGTGCAATAATTAGCCATGCGCATGGTGATCATGCAATACCTGGCCATGATACCGTTTATTGTACCTATCAAACAGCAAAATTATTAAGAGCCCGATTTCAAAATTTCGCCTTTAAAATTGTGACACCTCAATGGCAAGAGGTATTTCAAATTGAAGGAATAAATTTTCGTTTCGCATCAGCAGGTCACATGCTAGGCTCCGCACAAGTTGTATGGGAAAGAAATAATATCACGACCGTTTATACAGGAGATTACAAACGCCAACTCGATGAAAGTTGTGATCCTTTTGATGTTGTTGTTTGCGATAATTTTATTACAGAAACAACATTCGCACAGCCTGGAAAAATCCACCCTCCTCCAGCAGATTGCTTACTTGCTTTAAAAGATTTTCCCTCTACCAATTTTGTGATTGGTGCTTATAGTTTAGGGAAAGCTCAACGACTTACGTTGCTCTTCAATCAATTTATTCCAGAGTTCAATGTGATGGTTCATCCCAAAATAGTGAAGTATCATAAAATTTATGAAGAAGCTGGATTTAATTTAGGCAAATGGTCGCCCTTCCAACGCCAAGTTTTTAGAAAAGAAAAAGGTAATATTTTTCTCGTTCCACCTCCTGTTTTACAAAATTATACGCCATCCGAAAATTATTTACGAGGAATGACTTCCGGATGGGAACATCTTCAACAAGGATATGAGTTAAATTTACCTATCAGCGATCATGCAGATTGGAATGAATTACTTCAAACTATTACTGATTCAAAGGCAAAAAAAATATTTACTGTTCATGGTGATGATGAACAATTGAAAAACTACCTCTCATCAAATAATATTCTTGTTGATTCAATTATTTAATGATAAAAATAGTAAGTGCGAATCAAATTCGGGAAGCCGAACAAGCAACAATAATTAATGAACCAATAAGTTCACTCCAATTGATGGAACGTGCAGCAAAATCTTGTTGCAATTGGTTAATCGATTTTTTTCCCGCAGGTTCCGATTACGTTTTTTTTTGTGGAAAAGGTAACAATGCAGGAGATGGGTTGGCGCTTGCAAGAATGCTCTTCGAAAAAGGAAAAAATATACAAGTTTATATTTTAGATTTTGCTGGAACTCCAACAGATAATTTTACTACTAATCTAAATCGTCTGAAAAAAATTGTTCCTTCATTAATTTTTGAAGTGGATGAAAAGAATGATTTTCCAACGATTAAACCTAATTCAATAATTATTGATGCAATATTTGGAATTGGATTGAATAAGGCTATTGCAAAACCGGTTGCTCATTGGATAAAAAATATAAATAAATCAGGAAATATTATTGTTGCTATTGATATTCCATCTGGCTTATTTGCAGATGAATCAACGGCTAATCTCGATGATGTTATCCATGCAAATTTCACACTCACTTTTCAACTTCCAAAACGAACTTTCTTTTATCCCGAATATGCAAAGGCTACTGGAATTTGGGAGGTGTTGGATATTGGTTTAGATCGCTCTAGTCTTGAATCTGCTGAATCGAAATGTTTTTATTTATGTGATGCAGATGTGCGAGAAATGATTCGTCCTAAAGCTTTATTTGGACATAAAGGGCAATTTGGACACGCATTACTTTTAGCAGGAAGTTATGGCAAAGCAGGTGCTGCAATTTTAGCTGCAAAAGGATGTATTCGATCGGGATCGGGATTAGTTACCGTTGCAGTTCCAGAAAATATTGTGAATCCATTACAATCTTCTGTTCCTGAAGCAATGCTTATTCCTGATACAGAAAAAAATTATTTAAGTTCAGCAATAATTGCAGGAAATTATACTGCCATCGGAGTTGGTCCAGGTATTGGAATTGCGAAAGAAACAGGAAATGTATTAAAGCGATTAATACAAGATGTAGATCTTCCAATGGTATTTGATGCTGATGCAATAAATTTATTAGCAGAAAATCCAACGTGGTTATCATTCATTCCTAAAGGAAGTATTTTCACACCTCACATAGGTGAATTTAAACGTTTAGCAGGAAATTTCCTAAATCCATTTGATCGTTCGAATGCACAAATTGCTTTTGCGAAAAAATACAATTGTTATGTTTTATTGAAAGGAAAATATAGTGCAATTGCTTGCCCTGATGGTTCATTGATTTTTAATTCAACAGGGAATCCAGGAATGGCAACAGCAGGATCAGGAGATACATTAACTGGAATTATCACTGGCTTTTTGGCGCAAGGATATTCTCCGTTTCAGGCAGTAATTATTGGAGTTTATATTCATGGATTAGCTGGTGATCTTGCAGCAGAGTCGTTAAGCGAACATGCTATGATTGCAAGCGACATTATTGATTTTTTACCAGCAGCTTTTAAAGTATTATCATAAAAATTAGTAAGAAAATACACTTAATATCAGAAGCAATTTTTCATTGCAAAATATCAACACTCCCTGCCCCTTCTCTAATTACTTTAGGCTCACCATCAGTACAATCAATAACAGTACTAGCTAATATTTTTCCGTAGCCACCATCTACCATCATTTCAATGAGATTTTCATATTGCTCATGGATTTCTTGTGGATCGGTTGGATATTCTATTAATTCATCAATATGATGCAAAGAGGTAGCAACTAATGGATGTCCTAATTCCGCTATCACCGCTTGTATAATTTTGTTATCAGGAATCCTTAAACCGATAGTTTTTTTCTTACTTCTAAACATGGATGGAACTTCACTACTAGCTTCCAAAATAAATGTGTAAGGGCCAGGTAATGCGCGATTCAAAAGTTTATAAATACTACGATCAAAGGCTCTAGTAAATTCCGATATATTGCTCAAGTCAGAACATAACAATGAAAAATTTGCCTTCTCCGGTTTCACTTCTTTAATCCTACATATCTGTTCAAAAGCTTTGTATTGAAAAAGATCACAAGCGAGTGCATAGATGGTATCAGTAGGCAAAATCACAACAGCACCTTTTCGAAGTGCTTCTACAACCTGCTTTATCTTACGCGCATCAGGATTTTGAGGATGAATATCTAAAAGCATTTTGCAAAGATACAATAGTTCACCTTGATAGTTAAAATACTTCACAACTTACATTTACAACTACTCGATTTTCAAGGAACGAAGAATAAAATTATTCTATCAAAAAGATATTTTCGTTGGCATGATCATTTGCCTTCAGCAAAATTAAAGGACAAGCCAATTTATATTTATAAAAATATTAAATTTTGAAGCATTTCACATTAATTTCGCACTTGTAACGCAATTAATAAATCCACGTTAAAACTGTAAAAAAAAATGAGCGACGGAGAATTAGGAATAGGATCACGATTACGACATCCAGAATTTGGTATCGGGGTTGTAATAAATGTCAAGGCTAAAACGTATGATGTAATTTTTACTGAAAAAGGAAGACGTGAAGTAGCAAAAAGTTATCATTCTCTAGAGGTAATCGAAACAATAGAACCCGATACAGATCTTGTAAGTCTCTTTGATGTAGAAAGAACATTAACGAATATTATTAAACGTTATTCTGATATACAAGAAACGGTTCCTCTTGGCGCCAAATGGACTGGAGGTAAAATTGTATTGTATCCAGGTAATACTGGACTGCAACCAAAAGAATTTCCTATTGATGCCTTCTTCAATAAGATCATCATGGTTCGTGATCGCTTACGGGTGATGGAACAGCGTATCAATGCGCATGATAAACTAACTGAAGAAGATAAAATTAATTTGCAACAATATCTTACAAGAATTTATGGAAGTTTAACAACATTTAATGCCTTGTTTAAAAACACCGAAGATCATTTTGTTGGTGATCGATCCAGTAAAGGCGAATAAAATTTACAAATCCATTTCACACAAAAATATAATCATGAAAATTCGTCCATTTAAGTTAGTGTTACTCTGTTTTCTATTTGTTTCAGCAATAACGAATGCACAAGTTGCAGATACTATTTTCTTCCAAAAATATGCAATAAACCAAAAATTTATTTATGTGCAGATAGATGGAAAGAATTATAAATTTTTATTCGATACTGGAGCCGGATTAACATTTATAAGTGATGAATTAGCATCCTCAATGAAGATGAAAATAGAAGGCGTTACTACCCAATTTAGCAAAGAGGGAAAACGTCAGGAATTTAAAAAAGGCGAATCGTTGATGTTAAAGATTGGTAAAACATTTTTACTACAGAAACAAGTAGCAATCATGAATCCCATCATCAATTCAAATACTGGATTACCAAAGATGGATGGAATTGTTTCGCTAAAAACATTCGAAGGGCAAATTATAAGTATTGATTTAGAAAACAATTTTCTTTTGATAGAAACCAACAAAAGTTTTTCAGATAAATCGAAATTGATGCTTCCAATAGCATCTACATTTTCTGATGGGATCAATGGAAATGAATTAAATGTATTTTTGAATGTAAGTGCTAAAGGAAAAGCTTTATCCATGAAATTCGAAACAGGAAATAATGATCGTGTTTTATTATCTAAACAATCCGCAAAATTATTAAACCTTGCTACTGATTCTATTCTTTCTACCACTGATATTGTTAAAACAGGTGATGTTGGATTTGTTATTCATTCTGCCGTAGCAGAAAATCTTACGACAATAACTAAAGATTTAATTTATGATGGAATATTCAATTATGCTTTTATTGCTGGTTATAATTTCACACTTGATCTTTCAAAACAAAAAGTGTTTTTCACCCCTTATTGAAACTACAACCGATCGCAAAATTAATGGTGAACATTTAATTTAAAAGTTTGAATGTTATTTATATTCGACACTTTCACTAGATATAAACCATCTATCAATTCTTTACAATCCATTTTTAATTTCTGTTTCCCAATTGATAAATTACTGAATGATTGCTTTTCAATTAAACAACCTTTAAGATCAAATACAGCAATTTCAGTGTTTGAATTAACCTTATTGTCCACTACCACATTAAAATTTGTGTTTGCAGGGTTTGGAAAAATAGAAATATTATTATCTGTATTAGAAATAGCATTTAAGGAAGTAATTGTAGCGCTATAAGGGAACCTAACATTATCAAGCCATGCGCAATCACTACCATAAGAGTTTATTAAATCTTTTTGATAACTAAAAGTTAATAAATGCACTCCCGCTTCAATTGGATAGGTAAAATACGACCATGATATGCTTCCACTCCATTCTGCTAATTGCGTTCCATCTTCATAAAACCGCATGAAATCCCAACCTGGCTCACTAGAAACTTTATACCAGAAACTTATTGAATCATTTGCTAAAACATTTAATGTTATTTCTAAATCAGTACGTTCGCCATCGTTAATATTTCCACTTAAAGCAGAAAATAATCCTTGATAAGGTTGAACATTTATAACACTCCATAATGCAGGTCCTCTGGTGATCCAATTAAATTTTGTGAAATCACCAGTTTCAAAATCTTCAATGATATCTCCTGCTGTTTGTGTAAAAGTTTGAGTAGTATCATACATACCCGACCAAGGGCGCAATGTAACATCGTACGGTGTTCCAGTAGCTACATTGGGGCCCATACTAACATTAAAACTAATGTCTTTTGATGTTTGCTTATTTAATGTTCCGAAACTTTTAGTATTGGTATTTAAAATTAAAAATGAATTCGGAGTAGTTAATAATGAGTTACAATAAAATGCATCACTATGCCCAGTATTCTTACATCGGAAAATCATACTTGCGGTTTCATTACTTTCAAGTCTCTTATTGTTATTCCCCCCTATTGAATCATTAATAGAAACAGAAGTTATTTCTAATGATGGTGCATTAATAATTTGATTTATTTTCGATGTCCATGTATGACCAACGTTATCCATGATCGTCAATAAAAATTCTACTATATGCTGATCTGGAACATCGTTTTTTATCAAGAAAGTAAAAACAGAATCTTTCTTAATAATAGAGTTTCCTGAAATAGTTCCCCATGGCTGAAAAGTATTCGTAATCATCACAACATTGGTATCTGAGGTGGTGAGTTTTGCGGAAGTATTTAAAGCATCAACAAAACTCAAATCTTTTAATGATACATCCATTGATATCAACTCACTATAATCGAGTAATCCATCTTTATTTCCATTGTAATCATGATTGATATGTGATTGATATATCACAAATGGAACACTTGATGGTAGAATTAAAATAAATCCTCTATAGGGGATTTTATTGAAAGCAGTTACAGTAACAAAAATTGTATCAACTACATTTAACGCGGGAAATGTTAAAGTCGAAATACCATTTAAAACATCTCCAATTGATAAAATTGAACCTTGTAAAGTGAAACAAACTTTAGCGAAATCTTCATTGCAGTTTACAGTTAAAATTGAATCACCTAAATAAATTGTTGAAGGATGTGTTACAATCATTTCAGATGGTGTAGCAGTTCTAACATCTAGAGTTGGATCACCGAAAACATGCCATGTGCTCGTCATCTCTGCACCTTGATTTCCATATTGATCATTCATGTGAAAACAACCATTAAACGATAATCCAGCAAACGATCTTTTAAAATTACTTGTGTCTAGATGTGTTAAAATATCCACCATTTCATCCTGTGCATCCATTGGTGGATTCCATGTTTGATTAATGGATGCCATAAATGTTGCAGCAGCACCAGCATTTAATCCATTATTTTTTGAACGCAAAAAAGTTTCCGCTAAACAAGGGCCTGTAGTTTGAGCGAAATCACCATTAACACATGCAACCGACCAAATAATTGGTAAATTAGGTTGAGTAGTTAAGCTCGAAATATTAGCCGAAGAGAAACCAGTTGTTCCAAAACTTGTACTACTCCCATGACCAGTATAGGTAATTACACCAGCCCCTGAATTAAGTGAATTTATTAAATCTTGGCTTGTTGGATCTCCAGGTGCATCATTCGTTCCGGTGTGAGTACTATCATAAAGTTCAGTTAATTGATTGTAATTAAAACTTAAAAAATCAGTTCCCATATTATGCGCATGCTCCCAATCCATTTCACCATCATCACCAGGTCCTTGGTTACTACCAATAACAACTGCATTTGCATACCCAATTTGAGAGGTATCGGCAACCATTTCATAATTCAATGTACGATCAACTTGTGTTGTAACATCTTGTGGAGATTCAGCAGAAAACCTTCCTATAAAAACTTCTGAATATGCATCATTTCCAGAGATAAAACCATAAACAGGATCCGACACTCCACCAGCAGAATACAAACTCGGAACTTGAGTAATATCACCAACTAAAAGTACGTACGTAAGATTATGTGTAAGGTAATAATTTGCGATAAAATTTTGTACGCCAAGAGCACTACTTCCACCAGCATTATTGATATCTACTAACGTTGTATGAATTCCTTTTTTTATTTTCCAGTCGACCAGCGGTTGCATCAAATTCATCCATTGTGAATAACAAATAATTAATAAATCGCCTTGCTCCCCAAGTGGAACATATTGTACCGAATTATGATTTAAAAATTGACGGTTATAAATTGCAGCATACTCTGGATCTATTTTCAGTAACGGTTTAAGACGAGTAAATTCATTGATTCCGTTAAGGTCATTTACATGAGATATTTTAACTTTAATTTGCGAAAATACACGTAATGTTTTTGTAACGGGATTATATTGAAAAGGGTTAAAAAAAATGGGCACGGCACGATAATCACGAAGAATATACGGTTGATTTAAATTAGCAATGGATTTAGGCCAAAAATTATTTATTGCATACACATCGCCTTTTACTAAAGCTATTTCAGATGGATTTATATTTCTAGTAAGGTTTCCTTTTGATGGCGCGATAGCTATGTTTTCAAAATCACGAAATTCTGATGATATTACTTCCACTTTCATTGAACCTTGATCAGGAATAATCACTGAGCATGCAACCTTAGATAAATCAGGAGCACCTTTTTCCAAAAAAGAATTTGTTCCCGGAGTAGAAATCACAAATTCATTTTCATTACCTGCGGCTTTTGTCTTGAAATAACCTCCTAAATTAAATTCAATCTCAGATGTTTCAATATCTGATTTGATTAAATGTATTGATACAGGAGTAGCTTTTTCTTTGCCCATAGAAATCCAATCTTGAGAGAAAAGCGAGTTAGTAAGAAAAGTAACAAACAGAAAAGTAACTAACGAAATCCGACTTTTTGCTCTCATAAAAATGATTGTTGATTTATCTAGCTAAAGTAAAGTTAATTGCGGGAACTTTTATGAATTTATTAGTTTTAACGAACAATCTTGTTCACAGAAATCATTGAAGTGTATAATTTCGATTCTTGAGATTAGATTAATCAACTTTTTCATCTGCTATAGGCTGAGGAAATTTAGGATGGTACGGCACCCCATTTACTTTGGCTTCAAACCACTGTTCAAATAAAATCAACTCATGACTTCTTGGTATCCATCGGTAATCTGGCTCATCGGATTGCAATAATTTAAAATCCTTCTGTCGATCTTCCCACACTTCCTGGAAATCAAATCCTGAGCGTGACAGATGGTTTAACAGCCGGAAAATGACAACATCTCGCTTGCGCACAGATTTCATCTTCGAAGTTCGCTCAATATGCTTCCTTAAACTTTCAATCCGCTGATCCGCTAAATCAACTTTTTCTGTTTCCAATGTCAAAAATATTTGTAACATCCTGATTCCTATATTCCACCCTTCCTTGTCATTTTCAATCTCCCTAGTTTCCTGCAATAACTTAAATGACTTTTTATAATCCCCCGCAAGAAATTTAACAGTAGCCAAAAGATAGATTCGAATGCTTAATTGAATAGGATAGTTTCCTGACGCACCAGTATTAAGGATTTCTTCAATTAAATTAATTGCTATGTTGTACTCCTGAATATATATATTTATAATTGCTTTATGTTCTTTATAGAAATTTTTAATGTTAATATTAGAAGTAGAATATTCAGATGCTTTTGAAATACTATCAAGTGCGTCATTAAACTTAAATAGAAAAGCTTGAGTGTAACTAAGATTATTAAATGCATCAGCTATCTTTCGAAATTGAAATAATTCTGAATTTAATTTCAGAAAATCTAATAATTTTAAAAGAAGAATTTCAGCTTTAACGTAATCTGTACAGTAATGATAATATTGAATTTCTAATGTATGCCAGTCATAAAAAATATTCACTAGATTATTTTGAATATAAATATCTTTCGCTCTGTCACAGGCATTCCTAATATCTTCCCTTATTTTTAGTTCATCTGTTGATTTAAATTGCAAATCATTAATAAAAAAATAAAATAACTTTTTGGAGTCAAATAAATCATTTTTACACTTTTCAGCAAAAACAATTTCATCAAATAGTAATTTCTGTTTAGCATATCCTAAATAAAATCCTTGAAAGTCTAATTTTAATTTTAAAAAAATTAATAATTCATCAAAAAATTCAAACTTTTTACTTAATAAAATCCCTCTATTTAATATTCGAATTGCTTCGGATTTGGGAACCCCTTTTGACATAATACTATATGAAAGACCAACTAATTTTTTTACTTCCATGATTGCCATAAAAAATGGTGAAGAGAAATCCTCTTTATAAATATTAATATCTAAAAAATGAGATTCATACATTTTATCACGAAATCTTTCAATTAGTTTTCGAAATGAATCAGAATTATTTTTATCCGATTTTTTATAAATTTTCTCGATAAATAAATTTTGATTTGCTTCATTGCCAATATATTTTTCAAACAACTGAAACAACTGAATAGATCGAGAGTTATCTTCTATTGAACCATTTAGCAGTAGAAATCTCTTAAATGTCTTCCTTTCATAAGAGTACATCCTATCAAAGAAGTTTTTTATTATTAAAAAACTATCCATATTTCTTGTTTATTTTAATAAAGACCATATCTTTGTAAGACACAGCATTTAAAACCATGTTATAACTAATTATATCATTATTATTGGCAATGGGCGTTAGCCTATCACCTAAAGATGGAGCAAAACCAATTATTGTTATTGATCAAGCTACTGGAATTTCCTATGGCGTTGGAACAACTAATGGTGTAGGGACAAGTATTACTAGTCCGCCTTCTGAAGTTTATTATTTAATTAAAGATGCTAACGGTAAATATCATTTAGTCAAGAAATAAATCATATTTTACATTTATATAACCCAAGGAATTGTAAGCAAAAGCTTATTATTTCTTGGGTTATTTTATTAAGTTATAAAAATATCTAAAATTCTTAAAAACAAGTCCAAATATACCAAAATTATTAAATGTTTTTATAATTGATAATCATATTATTACATCAATTTAATTTAATAATATGGTGATATTTTACTATTTCTTATGTCACAAATCGACATAACTTGTCCCTTGATATCTAAAATGCATGATATACTATTGTACTCAGAAAGGGTTTTGTTGTTCATGCATTAGCTAGTACATGTTATTAGTTAATCGAAACAGGCTCCACAGTAATGTGGAGCCTTGTTATTTTTAATCAGCTCATAAGGCTAATCAATTTTTGAAGGTTTGTCATATTTCAATACTATTATCTTGCGTTTTTTGATTTTAAATATCCGAATAATTATCTTTTTAGTATTCTTAAAAAGTTAATTTAGAATTACTTAAATAATATTTAGGCAAATAAGCCATCAATAGTGATTGAATCTTATGTCCATATTTAGATGTTTTGTCCGTTGATTTCTGCAAGAGAGTGTATATTTTTGTTCCAGAGAAAATTCCATTAGAATTTATAATTGTTTTGGCTTTTCTGTGTGTCTTCCTAGTCCCGCCCCGAGCGGGACTTGGTCGTTATACCAAAACCTAATTTTTTTGGCAAGAATAAATCGAGTTAATTATCAGATAAATGATAAACCTGAACTAATTCCTAACAAATAACAGCACTTTGCTATTTTAAAAGTCCATTAAATTATGAATTCAGTTTTTGTATAAAATTATAAATCAATAATTTAGACTATAAATTATAATATAATTAACCATATAGTATCTGATTCTTATGTCCTTTTTTACCTACTTTGTCCCTTGATTTGATAGTTCATACTTCTACATTTGCTTCTGTAAAGGGTAAAAGTTGTTCGAGAGTAAAAATGTTTTGGTTTTTCTGTGTGTCTGCCAAGTCCCGCCGCAAGCGGGACTTGGTCGTTAATACCACTTCGTATTAAAAATTAGTTCAA
The DNA here is from genome assembly GCA_038206385.1 of Bacteroidia bacterium. Taxonomy (GTDB): domain Bacteria; phylum Bacteroidota; class Bacteroidia; order AKYH767-A; family OLB10; genus JANXSD01. Next base: position 21,037 of record JBBRAW010000045.1, read on the forward strand.
AGAAGCGATGTAGTTTTTTTTCAAGATGATTAATAAAAATCGTTACATATCCATAGCCTATGGAACTATTTTTTAAAATAAATATTGGAGAAAAAGTACAAGTTTACTTGACTACTATTTTAAGTATTGTATGTTGAGGTTTCCTAATTTTACCTCGTGAAAAATTCTCAAATAATCGATCTCAAAACTTTTCTCGACCAAAAAGTAAATGCATTCAACAATCCAGCTTTTTTAGAACATGACCCTATCTCGATCCCACACCTATTTACCCTCAAAGAAGATCGAGAAATAAGTGCTTTCCTAACAGCAATAATTTCATGGGGCCAACGACCAACAATATTAAAAAATGCGCGATGGCTGATGGAAAAAATGGATGATTCCCCCTACTCTTTTATCATCAACCATCAAAAAAAAGATCTTAAAAAATTCGAGCCGTTTGTTCACCGAACTTTTAATAATATTGATTGCATTTATTTTATCAAAGCATTGCAAAACATCTATAAAAATTATGGTGGTCTCGAACAATCAGTAAGTACGCTTTTTAAAGAAAACAATTCAATGGAAAAAGCAATTGGTCAATGGCGAAATGTATTCTTCTCATTACCTCATGAAGCTAGAACAATGAAACATATTAGCAATCCAGAAAAAAATTCGGCAGCAAAAAGAATCAATATGTTTCTTCGATGGATGGTAAGAAAAGATAATGCAGGTGTCGACTTTGGAATATGGAATTCCATTCCACCATCTGCTCTATATGCGCCGCTCGATTTACATTCTGGAAGAGTTGCTCGAAGTTTAGGTTTGTTAATACGAAAGCAAGATGATTGGAAAGCTGTAAATGAGCTAACACTTAACCTTAGAAAACTAGATCCTATAGATCCAATAAAATATGATTTTGCACTTTACGGATTAGGGATCTATGAAAAGTTTAAGTAAACATTAATCTGTTATAAAAAATTTGTTTTTTAATTTTAATTCGAATTGCTTTCAGATCACAATTCTTAATTATATTTTATTTCCCATAAGTCTCATTGATCTCTTCATCAGAAGGAAAAACAATTTCCTTATCACCAGCCTTCCGAACCCATGTCATGAATTTACCTTTGCCTTTACATGCGTATGCTGTGATGGTATCTTTTGGAAGCATCTGAAGTCTTGAATATGTTTTCCAACGATTATCCATTTCTTGCGCCGCACATTTAACATCAATTTTATCTTCACATTCATTCCTGAAATAAACGCGGTAACTTTTTGAATAGTCCAAACATTGTGAACATGGTTGATTCCATTCACTTTTATATTTCACTAAACAGTGACTCATATCTTCTTCACTCTTACCCGAATTTGTTAAGCATAGTACGAGTGCAAATACACTACATAAAATTAATAATAATGAAATTTTAGTTTTCATTTACAGTGATTATTTTTTAAAATAATTTTAGCTTCCTCATTACCTAGTTGCTTTGATTTATACCAATCTGCACAAGCACCTTCTAAATCGCCTAAAGACTTTTTTGAGAAGCCTCTATTATTGTAAGCTTCTGCATCATTTCCATCAATTTCAATTGCTTTATTTAAATCTAAAATTGCTGATTGGTATTCTCCTGTACGATTTTTAGCACCTCCTCTAGAAATATATGCCCATTTATGAACCGGATCTTTTTCTATCACATGCGTATAATCCGATAGCTCTCCCTCAAAGTCACCTACATTACTGCGCACAAATCCCCTTTTAATCCAAGCATCAAAGTTTGAACTATCAGCAACAATTGCTTTTGAAAATAAATCAATTGCTTCTTTATACCTCACATTCATAAAACTTTGCATCCCTTTATTAAAGAATGTAGCTGATAATTTTTTGTCTTGAGCTTGTAATTGCGAGGAGATTATCAATAACGAAAATAGTAATGCTTTATTCAAGTGTGATTTCATCTTTATATCCTACTTCAGATTCTAACTTAATTAAATGTTCTAATGCCTTTTGAATTATTTTATAATTTTCCTTACCACCAACACTAATACTTATTCTTTCACAAGGTCGTTTTATTTTTTGGACAATTAATGTACGTGTAACGCATCCTGGAGCATCTTTCAAACAAGGTACGCATAGTAAGTCTGATTCTTCTTCATAAAAACTTTTTAAGTCAAGCTCGGAAAATGTAACCTTATCCTCACGAATTAGATTCCCTTTATCGTCTTTAATGCTGACCACTAAATTATTCATCCGAATATCTAGTATAGTTTTTCCACCTAGTTTTTTATTGAGGAATGCTAAGGTTTCATTTTTTCCGGGCGACTGGCTGTAAGATTTTTGAATTATTGCTAACAAAAAAATTAGTACCAATAGTAGTTTACACCCATAGTTAAAAAGAATTGTATTTGATTGATATGTTCTCATAAGTTAAATCAGATGCACTCTTATACCTTAAATGTTAATCGGAGGTTGCTAATAAAACAGCAAATTAATTATGAATACACTTTACAAGAGATTAATAACTGGAGGATTACTAATTTTTTCCATTTTATTTCTATCAACAACAATGTATGCACAAACTTTTCTTGAAATCCCGATACGACTGGATGTAGAGAAAGGTGACCTTAACGATGTTGTTGTGAAGGTACGGAAAGATGGTAAAGATGCCTTTACTCAATCTGGTGCAAGCAAGATGCGTTTTAAATTCGATTACAATAGAAAGTATAGTCTCATTTTTACCAAACCTGGTTACATTACCAAAACGATAGAAATTAATACGAATGCCCCATCTTCTCGAATTTCTCAAGGCTTTGATCCCTACAAAATAGGTGTAAAACTATTCCTTCAAAACGAAGAAAATAAAGTAGTTTACAATCAGCCTGTAGCACATATTAAATATGATCAAAATTTAGATGAATTTAATTTCGATACTGATTACTCGAAGTCGATTCTTTCGGCAATGAATACAGATGATCAAACGGATAAAAAAGAAGTGTCTCCTTTAGCAAAAGAATCTATAGAGGGGAATCCAACACCAAGTACTACCGCTTCAACTCCTTCAAGTTCTCA
>JBBRAW010000046.1:0-23552 GCA_038206385.1 Bacteroidia bacterium
TTCAATTGCTCTAACGCTTCTATCGTATTCAAGTTTTAATTGCCTTTTTCCTGCTTCTAATTGTTTAAGAAGCATTTTAACGCCTGCTGTTTGGGTTGCCATTTAATGCGAATGTTTGAGTTAATGTATTGCGTATAATAAATCTAATATATGTTTTATTAGTTCGGATATAATTCATCTATTTATCTAATACTTTATTAAAAAATTGTTCCAAAGCAAATTTATGCAACGATTTTTAAAATTTAGTATCCAAAGAAATTATTTCTTTTTTTTATTAAACATTAAAGACTTTTATAGCATTTCAAACAAATATTTATTGAAAAAGTTAATTTTATAACGGAACATTTGCTAAAAAAAAACAATTCGAAGATTGATTAATTTGATGGAATATTTTGCACTTTACTTTTACTTTTAAATCTTTCTTTAAATCGAGTAATAAGTTCATGAAAATCATTAAATTCTTGCCGGTAAAATACTCCCACTCCTTGCGTATATGGCGAATTAACGTTATTAATAAGTGAATTATTATTCGACCTGTTAAATGCTTTTAACCTAACTCGACCATCTTTACTTGCTTTGACTTCTACCGTAAAATCACCTACAAGACTTGACGTATTTTGATTACCAGTAGTTGACGTATTTGCATAACCTCCATTTACATCAATATTTACTCTATCATTTAAAATACTTGTTGATAGTGCAATTTCCAATTCTTCACTTGTTAATGCATCACCTTGCCGATAATTTACACCAACGTTTACCTGGTTACTTATTTGTGATGCCCAATTACTTAATTGATTACTTAATAATTCATACGCGTTAGCACCAACTCCACCACCAGAATTTATCGGTGCTCTATCATTCTGACTTGGAGAAGTAAATCTTCGTAACAATAGTAATGAAACAGCTTGTCTATATTTTTCCTCTTCCGTATTGATCCATCTTTTTATTTGTGTATCAATAGTAGGATCCACATTTTCAACATTGATATCAAAAGAAATAGTGGGATTAAAAAGTTTATCACTTAGATGCAATTGCAAATCAACAGGAACTAATTTTCGAAAACTGCTATCTTGAAACAAATCGTATAGGCCTGCTTTTAATTTATAGGTGGCATTAATATTTACTGTAGCATCATACGGGTCACCATTCCATCGAATATATCCACCACGTTCAATAATGAATGGCTTATTGATCACATTTTGCAAGGTGAATAAATATTTTCCTTGTTCAATTTCAAAATTTCCAAACATGCGAAAATCTTCACTAGGGCTAACCGACATAGTAATATTTCCATGTCCATTTCCTTCAATAACATCGCCAATTTTAGAATCAAAAATTAAATAAATATTCGCATCTTGAGTCACCTCGAAATCCATGTTTAATTCTACTCCGCTAAAATCTGGCTGACCATTATCAACTTTTATCTTTTGTGTGCTATCCGTTTTTATAAACGATATAAAATTACTGTTACTAATCTCTTCTGGATTACTTAACGGAATATTAATCTTTGTACCCTTCTCGGATTTAAGTCCAATATTCATCATAATATAATCCAAATATCCACTGATATTTACATTACCTGTTGCATAAGCAGTTCCATAAAACAATTCATTATCAGCAGCAGTGGTATTTAACACTTGTGTTTTATTTGCTGCTATATCAATATCTAAATAAAAATCTTTTAAGTGATCATGCAATACTCTTCCTGACACTGTTGCGTGTTGACCCTTTGCATCATTTAAAATCACATTTTTAAACGACATTGAATTTTCATTCAGATCTACTTCCCCAGAAAAATTATATATTGTTTTTAAATAATCAACCATAAATGTTACTTTCTGTAAATAGACTTTCCCAGTAAGATTTGGTTTTTTAACAGGCCCAAAAAGATGTAGCTTAGCGTTCGCGATACCACCAAGATTAGAAAAAATCCCTTTCAAATAATGATTAAATGACTGTATATATGTTTTCTGAAGATTTATATTGAAGTCAATTTCATCACCTTTATCTTTAAAAAGATAACGACCATCAATATCAATATTTTTGTCTAATCCTCGATCTACAAAACCTTTTACATCTACATAACCATCAACACTATTCCATTGGGTATTAACTTGTGCGTTTCCAATTGTATCAGTATACCAACGAAGATTTTGAATTTGCAAATCAGAATTCAAGATTGGTTTACCAAGTAGTCCGCTAATATGAGCTTTCCCATTCACAACGCCACCCACTTGAACATCATAAAGTGACAGAAAGTCGTTTAACTGTGCTGCTTCGAAATTTTTAAATCCTAAAGCCATTTTTGCAGATGTATCTTTAGAAATTATTCCAGATATATCAATTCTTTGACTATCGCTAATTAAATTAAAATTTTCTAGTACTACTCCAGCACTATCAAATAAAATATTATTTAAAGGATCAATAGTCCAGTTCACAGACTTGAGTAATAATTTTTCAGGAATAACCTTCACACTTGTATATCCAGTATTCAAAAAATGAGTGTCAAATTTCACTAATGCTTTAGATTGAATAGAGTCTCTTCCGTTTAGAGAAATAGTAATTTCTGCAGAATCTCTATTCGTATTTCCGCTTATTGCCAAATCATCAATAGAAATACTGTCACTTAAAACAAGCTCTTGAATGGCACTTTTAAATGCTAAATGATTTCCATCTGTAGATCCTTGAACATGCACTTTCTTGAATTTAATATCATTCAATCCAATAATTTCTGAATTTAATAGTACATTCAAAGTATTGGTATTCGTATTTAATTGACCTTCTAAAATTGTGTTCTTATCAACGTGTAATACGGGTAAAAATATTGCAGTTAGTTTATCTGTATTTTTCGTTTCTATATTAAAATTTATATCTTGATTTATTGGAGGTTTAATTTTAGAATAAACTTCAATTGGAAGGTACCGTGAAATTATCCATCTAGCAGAATTTAAAAAATCACTTAAATTATAATTTCCTACGATTTGCATATCGGCAAAATTAGATTGCAAATTAAATTCTCTGCGCTCAGCAATTTTAGATTCTAAAAATATTCTATCACTCTTAACTTCATTTCCTGATTCACTATAATTAGCATTTTCAACCAATATTGTTCCTTGTGCATTATCAATATTACTTCCAGTCATGTTAATGTTCACTACTGCTGATAAATTTGCAGAACTATCGCGATTAATTAAGTTAATTGTACTCAGATGCGCCTTTCGAATGGTGGAATTAAAATTATATATCGGAATATTAGAATTTAAATCAATATCACCACGAAAGCTCAAATCAAGATTGGGATCATTAATAGAAAGATCTCCATTAAATAATCTTTTTCCTATATGTCCATTCATTTTAATATTTGAATAAGAATAATTGTTCAACTGAATCTTGCTGAAATCACCTTCAATATTTGCATTAAGATTTATTAATTCAAAACCACTTCCTTTTACATTTGCCTTCATGCTCACTTTTCCGAGACTCGGATTAAGACGAAGTAATTTCCCCATATCAAAATCAAACAAAGTAATATTTCCTGAATAGGTTGTATTTCTATCCTTAGGAGCAATTTTTAAATTAATATCAGAAGAAATAAATCCTGCATCGGTTGTAGTATTACCATAAGCAACAAAATCATTATAAAAGCCGTTGAATTTTCCTTTAAAATGTGCGATTCCAAGTGTTGTTAAATTATCGGGCAACTTTAAATTGTTCGACGATTCGAAGGGCCATTCGGGAATAGTTTCAATATCACGTTTATTCAAACTTAAATCATTTGCAGAAATCTCCATGTAGGTATTATTAAAATCTGGAAGTCCATTCATGTTTACATTGCCTTTAAAATAAACACCAGGAGTGTAAACCAATTCGATGTTTTTTGCTTTAAAGCGTTCAACAGTTCCACTAGCACTTCCTGTCAAACTCACAGTTTTATTTAATCCAATTAATTCTGAAGCATAATATGCTAAATCACTAAATGAAACTTTACTTTTCTCAAAATCTGCTTTGCACCTTACTTTACGGATGAAATCTTGAAAGTCATCGATGCTATCAAAATCAAAATGAATATCTGCATTAACATCACTAAATGGAGTAACGATATGTACTTTTTTAAAATCCATTGCTTTGCTCGAAATAACAGCATTAGCAGCAAATTGATTAACCTTAAATCCACTCTTTTCAACAAATGATAAATTGTTTGCTACAAAAGGAAGTGAATCATTTCTTGGTTGCAAGTCAGATAATTCTACGTTTAAATGGGTAAGAAAAATATCATCCCAATCAATGCATCGAGTAGTATCTGTATACTTTAGATCGCGATAACTAAATGTATTTTCTACTAACTTAATTTGATCAATTTTAAAATTCCAAGGCTTAGATGCTGCGGTATCTTTACTTGTTCCCGAAAAATAGTCAAGGATAAAATCTAAATTATACTTTCGTGGATTCTTATAAAATTTGATCGCTATTCTTGCATTGTCTAGTTCTGCGAGACTTAATGTAATTCGCCTATTTGGAATACTAAACTGGCTAATTCTTGCCTTAAAACGTTTTGCATAAAGCAGTGTATCGTGTTGCTGATCTTCAATAAACAAATCTCTTAATACTAAACTTCTGAACAATTTTATCTCTACCCTACTAACTGTAACCTTCGTTCCAAGTTCTTTTGACAGGTAATCTGTTGCACGTTGCACGACCCATGTTTGCACAACAGGTATCCTTACAAGGTACTTGATGGCAATGCCCGAGAGTATGGCAAAGCCTATAAGAATGAGCAATATGTTACGAATGCGTTTTATTGGAAAGGCAATTTATCTGTTAACGTAAATAGAAGGAAATTAATATGCATAAGAGATTGAAAAAATAGGGATAGCAATGCTTGCATACAATAACTTTGCGGAGTTCTTATGAACAATAAATCTATCTATATTTTGGGGATTGAATCCTCCTGTGATGAGACTTCTGCGGCAATAATGTGTGGGGATAAAATCCTTACGAATATTATCGCTGGACAGGATATTCACATCCGTTATGGTGGTGTTGTTCCTGAATTGGCTTCTCGAGCACATCAACAACAAATTATCCCCGTTGTAGCCGCAGCATTAGCGGAAGCAAAAGTACCGAAATCTGCTCTTACTGCAATAGCCTTTACGCGTGGTCCTGGATTAATTGGTTCTTTATTAGTTGGAACGTCATTCGCTAAGGCAATGGCATTGTCACTTGATATCCCTTTGATAGAAGTAAACCACATGCAAGCTCATGTGATAGGAAATTTCGCCGCACGTGAAGGAGAAAAATTCACGCCTCCTGTATTCCCATTTCTATGTTTAACAGTTTCGGGAGGTCATACTCAAATTGTGAGAGTTGATAATTTCATGAAAATGGAAATCATTGGTCAAACGCTTGACGATGCTGCTGGCGAAGCATTCGATAAAGCAGCTAAGATGCTTGGGCTACCCTACCCCGGCGGACCAGAAATAGATAAGCTTGCGCAAATTGGAAATCCGAATGCTTACAAATTTCCACATCCTACAATTGCAGATTTAAACTTCAGCTTTAGCGGATTTAAAACTGCAATCTTATACTTTTTGCAGAAAGAGAAAAAAGCTGATCCCAATTTTCTTGATAAACACCTTGCCGATATTTGTGCATCTGTTCAACAAGCAATTATTGAAATTTTATTGGATAAACTTATGAAAGCTGTTCATCAAACTGGGATCAAAACTGTAGCTCTTGCAGGTGGTGTTTCTGCAAACAAAGGGCTGCGAAATGCATTGCTAATGATGCAAGAAAAAAATGGTTGGACTGTTCATATTCCATCTTTTGAGTACTGCACTGACAATGCTGGTATGATTGCACTTTATGGATATTATAAATATTTAGAGGGAGAATTTACAGCCTTAGACGTTACTCCTATTGCACGTTACCCATTTTAACAAAATCAATTGTTGATAAGCTTATTAGATTTTCGTCTGGAAAATGAGAAGTCTCAACTAAATTCGTAAAGCAGTTTTATCATAAATCAAACGATTAATCGAAACACAATTATTAATACAATGGAAAACAACAACGCTCCTCAAAAAAATAACAGCAATCGAATATTATTCGTTTGCTTAATTGCTTCCTTGGCGCTAAACATTTACTTATTTAGCAGTAGATCGAGTATGCAAGAAAGTTATAAAACTGAAAAGGATAGTCTAATTACCGCTCGTATTGATGTAGAAAAAGAACTCACGGATACGTATGCTGAATTAAATCAATACAAAGGAATTAATAGCCGATTGGATAGTTTACTTCAAGAAGCTAATGGAAAAGTGGATCAACAAAAATCAAAGATTGAATCGTTAATTCACAAAGAAGGAAATACGAATAATCTTAACAAGCAATTAAAAGCGGAGTTAGAGGAATTAAAAAAATTACGTGATCAATATTTAGAAAAAATTGATGCATTACTTGTTGAGAATGAACAATTGAAAAAAGACAAAAACGATCTTTCAACAACAGTAGAAACACTGTCTAAAAATTTAGAAAATACCGTTGCAACTGCTTCGGTTTTAAAAGCAGAGTATATGAAAGTGCAAGCATATAAAAAACGCAGCAATGATAAATATATCACTACAGCGATGGCGAAACGAACGAATAAATTAGAAGCATGTTTTACTATTCTTGAAAATAAAATTACAAAACCAGGGAATAAAACTGTTTACATGCGAGTGATAGAACCAGGTGGAAAAGTATTGGGAAATCGTACAAGTGGAAGTAGTACATTTCGTCAGAATGGTTCTAATGAAGACTTACTTTTTACTTTTAGTAAAGAAATTGATTACAGCAATACGAAACAAGATTTATGTTTAGATTGGGAAGAACAAGATCGCGTATTTTCAGCAGGAACTTACATGATTGAAATTTATATCGATGGTAATTTAAGTGCAGTTTCGCAAATTATATTGCGATAATTATAAATGAACAGAATTTGTTCGATAAATAATTATTATATGAATTGAAATGTTCAGAACTATTACATTTGTAAAAACCTAAAATCGTCAATACAATGAAATTAAAACTATTCTATGTGACAATTATCCTATTTACCCTTAGTGTAGTGGGATGTAAAAAAAGCAGCAATGATAGTGGTCCTTCTACTGCTGCTGGAACAATTTCGGCCAAAATTAGTGGTACAGCGTGGACAGCACCTGCAACAACTACAAATGCAAGTTATGATGGAACAGATTTGACAATAGATGCTATAGGTACGTCAGGAAATTCAATAAACATCAGTGCTAAAATAACAGGAATAGGTACCTATATTATTGATGGATTTTCAGGAAATAATGCTACTTATTCAACAGTAACTCCTTCAAAAACCTATGATTCTAATTTCAGCGCCACCGCTGGAGTTTTAACTATTACTGAATTTGATGTTACAAATAAATTGATGTCAGGATCATTTCATTTTAATGCCGGAAATTTTTCAGGAAGTACAATTGATTCTGTTCTTGTAACTGATGGTTCATTTAATAAACTTGCATTTTTATATAATGTAAGCGGTGGAAATACAATGAGTGTTACAGTAAACGGTACACCTGTAGTTGCTAATAATGTTACTGCAACAGAAAATGTCACAGCTGTCGGAATCCAAATATATGGATCTGTTGCTAACGGTCCTGTATATCCGAAAGTTTCAGTTGTTATTCCGTCTGGAGCACCTGCTGGAACAACTTACCAACTTTTATCTACCGCTTGTGATGGATATTACATTCCAAGTAATGGTGTTTCATACACTGAAAAATCAGGTTCTTTAACGGTTACAGCTCATAATTTAAGTACTCAACATATCGAAGGAACTTTCTCTTTTACTGCTCAAAATATTAATGGAACTGGTCCGATATATACAATGACAAACGGAATGTTTTCTGTTGATTATTAATTAAAAGATTTAGCATAAAAAAAACCGGTTAGTGATCTAACCGGTTTTTTTATTTTAATATCGTAAAATTTACTTTTTGATTAATCTTGCAACAAATAAAGTATCAGCTCCCATTTCCATTCCTTGAATCAATTGCATTGATTCTAATTCAAATCCTAATTCAGTAACTGCATAATTAACTACGTCTTCATTTTCCTTTTTAAAAACAGAGCAAGTAATATAAATTAATGGCTTTCCTTTTTTCAATGATGGAGATATTGCTTTAAGAATTTTTTGTTGTCTTACAGAATAATCAATTAATAGTTGTTCTGTAAAAGTTTGCATCTGCTCAGGATTTCTCGACCATGTTCCCGATCCAGAACAAGGAACATCTGCAATAATTCCATCGAATTGCGATTCACCAATTTCAGAAGGTAATCCGTTTTCTAAATCAACAGTTACAACCTTGTATTTCTTTAAACCAGCCTTCCTGAATCGTTCACTTAAATTCTTTAAACTATGTTCACGATTATCACTAACTGTTAGTTGTACGTCGCCTAAAATACTTCTTAGCAACAAACTTTTTCCACCTGAAGCAGCGCAGCAGTCATACCAATTATCACCAGGCTGTGGCTTGAAATATTCTCCTGTTCGTTGAGATGATAAATCTTGAATTTCAAAGTTTCCTTTTGTAAAAGATTCGGTTTCATGAACTGCAGTTCCAGCAGGTAGCGCAATAGCATTCGGATAATTTTCGAAAGTTTCTGCTTTAATATTTAATTGCAATAACTCCGCCATTACAATTGCTAACATTCCAGGTTTAACACGAAGCCATACTTTTGGTTGTGTTAAAAAACTTTCAACAAACAATTCTTTATTAAGTAATGGACTTACCAAACTGGAAAACGAGAAAATCTTATCTGCATGAAAACTACTATGCAATGATTTAATAATTTTTAATTTTTCAGGAACATTTGCAGTGATTTTATCAGTCGTTAAAATTGGTTGATCTGCGAGAAGCAAATTTGCTAAATCATCCGCCTTGTGGTGCGCTAAGAAAAAAGATGCTATTAAACGATCTTCATTGCCAATAGAATCCATTGAATTACCAATACGAAACCAAGCATAGATTAGTTCGCGTGTCCACCTTCGATCACGTGCGCCCATTTGCTTACGAGCACGAAATTGTTGTTTAAGATAATGATGTAATGGCTCCTTGAAATCGTAAGCATTAATAAATTCAAGACTTTGTTTTGTAAGAAAATTACTTACCATGATAAATTGCTTTTATTTTGAGAAAACATATCTCATGAGTTTAATTTTGAACTCCTAAACTCTTGGAGATGCTTTGTTGCCACATGGCAATTTCTTCAGGATAATTTCTTACTTTACAAGTATTTTAATGTTGAAAACACATTTACATTTCCATCTTCATTTGACTTTTATCATCTTTACTAGGAGGAAGAAATAATTCAGGTTGTTTTTTTCGAAGCGTAGTCACTTGCTCTGGTGTTGCAAGCTTAACTGATTGAATTGGGAATTTAGTAATCACATTACCTTGAACACCTCGTCCCTTTATCAGCTGACTGCCAAAATGAATTATAGATTCTAGATTACGCAACTTTGGTTTCGGTTTTAACTTCACAATAACTGTGGGACCTTCCGCAGCAGTACTTACTGAAATATACAAAATTCTCGACCCCAACAATCCTTTTGTTAAATCATAACTTTTATCTCGCGTTACACCTCCTACAGTAAATCGTTTCATCATGATGGCACCTTTCGAACCATCTTGATAAATTACATTATAAACAGTTTGTTCATCTTGCTCTTTTCTAAAAATTGCAACATGAATAATATCCTTACTCACATAATTTTTATCGGAGATTTTGAAAACCATTAACTTCCCATCACCTGTAATTGCAATCACATCATCTATATCAGAACAATCAGAAACAAATTCATCTTTCTTCAAACCGGTTCCAATAAAACCTTCTGCACGGTTCACATATAACTTAGCATTATTCATTACAACCTTTGATGCAACGATCACTTCAAACTCACTTATTTGCGTCCTGCGCTCACGACCTTTACCATATTTCTTCAACAGATTTTTATAGTAATTGATTGTGTATTGCTTGATATTTTCAAGATCAAATTTTACTGACTTCATTTCCTCTTCAACACCTCTAATGTGCTCATCCGCTTTAAAAGCATCGAACTTAGAAATTCGTTTGATTTTAATTTCAGTAAGACTTGCAACATCTTCATCAGTAATCTCTCTAAGAAATAATTTCTTGTAAGGCTTTAGTCCTTTATGAATTGTATCAATTACTGCTTCCCATGTTTCACATTCTTCAATAGAACGATAAATACGTTTCTCAATAAATATTTTTTCTAACGAACTGAAATGCCAATCTTCTTCTAATTCAGAAAAACGAATCTGCAATTCTCTGCGTAATAATTCCTGTGTATTTAAAGCAGTAAGGCGTAAGATTTCATTAACACTTAAAAACTGTGGTCTGCCATCATGTATAACACAAGAGTTTGGTGAAATACTTATCTCGCAATCAGTAAATGCAAATAATGCTTCAATGGTTTTGTCTACATCTTCTGACGATTCAGGATGTAAATGAATCACTACTTCTACTGATGAAGCTGTATTGTCTTCAACCTTTTTAATTTTAATTTTCCCTTTCTCATTAGCAAGGAGAATAGAATCAATCAAACTAGTGGTTGTTGTTCCAAAAGGAATTTCCTTAATGATTAATGTTTTCTTATCGCGCTTCTCAATGACAGAACGTACACGAATTCTTCCGCCACGTAAACCATCATTATATTTTGAGAAATCGGCAATGCCACCTGTTGGAAAATCAGGAAGGAGATTTACTTGCTTACCACGAATAGAATCGATAGAGGCTTCAATCAATTCACAAAAATTATGTGGTAAAATTTTACATGCTAATCCAACAGCAATACCTTCCACACCCATCGCAAGTAACAATGGAAATTTTGCAGGTAATGCAACTGGTTCTTTATTTCTTCCATCATAAGAGGCTTGCCAAATAGTAGTTTTAGGATTAAATAAAACTTCTAGTGCAAACTTGCTTAATCGTGCCTCAATGTATCGTGCGGCTGCAGAACTATCTCCAGTATAAATATTTCCCCAATTACCTTGTGTATCGATGAGTAAATTTTTCTGCCCCATTTGCACCAAAGCATCACCAATTGAAACATCACCATGAGGATGATATTTCATAGTATGTCCAATTATGTTCGCCACCTTGTTATAACGTCCATCTTCAAGTTCCCACATTGCATGCAACACTCGTCGTTGAACAGGTTTCAAACCATCATCCAAATAAGGAACAGCACGCTCCATAATTACATACGATGCATAATCTAAAAACCAATTCTCATACATCGTCGACACTTGCCCGTGGTGCTCCGAATTTGCTTTACCCTTTCCTTTTATTGGATCGTTCTCCATCTATTCTTGTATACTCGTAACGTTAATTAATAAATTAAACTTCGGCAACTTCAGTTACTGGAATTTCAATTTCTTCTCCTGCAGGTTCTAGTTCCTCTTCAATGCGAAGATTTTTAATGATAAACTCTTGTCGTTCTGGTGTATTCTTGCCCATATAATAATCTAGCAAACCATGTAATGAACTTTCTCCTGTTAATGTAACAGGATCCAATCGCATTTTTTTTCCGATAAAAGATTTAAATTCATCAGGAGAAATTTCTCCCAATCCTTTGAATCGCGTTATCTCTGGCTTAGATCCTAATTTCTGAACAGCTGCCTGACGTTCTTTATCACTATAACAATAAATTGTTTCCTTTTTATTTCGAACACGGAACAAAGGTGTTTGCAAAATATAAACATGATTTCCTTTTACCAATTCTGGAAAAAATTGCAAGAAAAATGTTAGGATCAACAAACGAATATGCATACCATCCACATCGGCATCGGTTGCAATCACAACGCGGTTGAAACGCAATCCTTCTAAGCCATCTTCGATGCTAAGTGCATTCTGCAATAAATTAAACTCTTCGTTTTCGTACACAATTTTTTTTGTTAAGCCAAAACAATTTAAAGGCTTTCCTTTTAATGAAAAAACAGCTTGTGTATTAACATCACGTGCAATTGTTATTGATCCAGAAGCAGAATCTCCCTCAGTGATAAACATCGTTGAATCTAATCGTTGAGGATTACGCATATCCGTAAGATGTGTTCTGCAATCACGCAACTTTTTATTGTGAAGATTTGCTTTCTTAGCACGTTCATTGGCAAGTTTTTTAATTCCTGCAATTTCTTTACGCTCACGTTCACTTTGCAAAATCTTTTTTTTCCATGCTTCAGCAGTTTCTGGATGCTTGTGCAGATAATTATCAAGATTGGTGCAAATAAAATCATTAATCCAATTTCTTAAGGATGATCCTCCAGGATGTGTATACTGTGATCCTAATTTCGTTTTCGTTTGAGACTCAAAAACTGGTTCTTGAATACGAATACTTATAGCTCCTGTTATGGAAGTACGCACATCGCTTGGGTCAAATTCCTTTCCGAAAAAATCGCGCGCAGTTTTTACAATCGCTTCACGAAAAGCAGCTAAATGCGTTCCTCCTTGGGTTGTATGTTGTCCATTTACAAATGAATAATAATCTTCACCGTAAGCTGTAGTATGTGTAATCGCGAACTCAATATCTTTTGATTTAATATGAATTATCGGATACAATTTTTCATCACTCATCTGCTCATTTAACAAATCGCGCAATCCGTTTTCACTTCTAAATTCCTTGCCGTTAATAATCATTTTCAAACCGACATTAAGAAACGTATAGTTCTTAATCATCGTTTCGGCATATTCTATTCGGTATTCATAATCCGTAAAAATATCCGGATCGGCATCAAAAATTATTTCAGTACCATCCGGTAAATTTGTTGGGATTTCATTTTTCTGGGCTGTTAGTTCGCCACGTTCAAATTCTGCCCACGTGGTTTTTCCTTGACGAACTGATTGTACTTTGAAATATTTCGAAAGCGCATTTACAGCCTTTGTACCAACACCATTTAATCCTACCGATTTTTGAAAAGCAGTGCTATCGTATTTTCCACCTGTATTAATTTTACTCACACATTCAACCACTTTACCCAACGGAATTCCACGGCCATAATCACGAACTCGAACACGACCATCTTTGATTACAATTTCAATTTGTTTCCCATAACCCATCACATATTCATCAATGGAATTATCAATTACCTCTTTTACTAAAACATAAATCCCATCATCCTTATGTGCGCCATCACCCAATTTGCCAATATACATTCCAGGACGAAGACGTATATGTTGCTTCCAATCAAGGCTTTGAATACTATCCTCGGTATAATTATGATTTAGTGTTGGGGATTCTATTTTCTTGGCCATGTGTTCTGCTCCTGTTCTTTAAAGGCTGCAAAGATCGGAATATCCGATATCATTATTTCAAAAATAGGATCCTCAAACAATTAGAAATCGCTTTTCCCGATAGTTTTTTAACAAAACAACTGTTAGTAAGCAACAATTTACATTCTAAGTTCTTAATAATCAATCTAAAAAACGAATCAACATCGTATTATCCACTGCGTTTTTTCTTTAAAATTTTCTCACAAAATTATTAACAAACATAAAATCATAATTTCACGTATTAATCCATAAAACATATTGTAATTCCTTTTGTATTTCTTAAATTTACGATTCCAAAACAATTTATCATTAATGCCATCAATAGTGGATTAATGTTACCACATCTATCTTGAAAAAAACGTTTACGGTTATTTTAGCTGTTATTGCATTTGTTTGTGTGGTTGCAATGATACCGGGAAACCAGTCGAAGCCACTGACTTTTCATTCGGCGGAAGACCTTAGTAAGATGCAAAAAATGTTGCATGCAAATCCAATTTCACCTGGAGAATTCTTCTTAACTCCTCAAAATTGTAAAGGCTGTCATGGATTTGATCCTATGGGATTCGCCTCTGTAGATGGATCTGGAATTGATGTAAATCTTTACGACGATTGGGAAACTTCGATGATGGGATTAGCTGGAAAAGATCCATTATGGAGAGCAAAAGTTAGCCATGAAATCCTAACAAATCCTGCACACAGTAACGAACTTCAAACATTGTGTACCTCTTGCCATGCTCCAATGGGACATTACACTGCATTTTTTAAAGGACATCCTTATTACACCATTGCTGAACTTGTAAATGATTCATTAGGACTTTCAGGCGTAGCATGTGGTAGTTGTCATTCGATTGGACCAGATAGTTTGGGTCAATTATTTACTGGAAATATTCCTTATGATACCAATAAAGTTGCTTACGGACCCTTTGATATGCCAGTTGTTGGTCCGATGCAATTATATGTAGGATTTACCCCTGTGAAAGGAAGTCATGTGAGTGAAGGGAGAATGTGTTCATCGTGCCATACATTAATTTCAAATACGGTAGATCTATTAGGAGTTCCTACTGGTGGTACTTTTGTAGAACAATCAACTTTTCATGAATGGGTAAATTCATCCTACCCTGCTTTAGGTGTAACATGTCAAACATGCCACATGCCTGTAATTGAAGATCCTGTTGTACTTGCTACTGGAAATATTGCTTTACCTGGAAGAGCTCCATTTAATCAGCATCAATTTGTTGGAGCGAATTCATTTATGGTAAAACTTATAAAACAAAATAAAGTATTGTTAAATGTTTCTGCACCAGATGTGAATTTCGATTCTACACTTGCAGCAACTAGTCGACAGCTTAAGCAAAATTCACTTATCATTAATGCAATTATTGATACTATTTTTACTGATACTGCTTTTGTTTCGGTTACACTTATCAATCAAGCTGGGCATAAATTTCCGAGTGGTTATCCTTCACGAAGAGCAGTGTTGCAATTAACTGCTATCTCATCAATTGGAGATACTATTTTTGCATCGGGGTTGTTCGATAGCACTTACGAAGTTCAAAATATTAATCCGAATTTTGAACCTCATCATGATGTAATCACTTCTGAAACTCAAGCACAAATTTATGAAATGGTGATGGCTGATGTGAATGGAAACAAAACTACCGTACTTGAAAGGACATCAAGCAAACTAAAGGATAACCGTATTCCTCCTCTAGGATTTACAACTTTTCATTATGCTTATGATACTTGTTTTATTGCAGGTGATGCTTTAAATGATCCTGACTTTAACAAAAATGGATTGAATGAAGGTACAGGAAGAGATGTAGTTCATTTTCATATTCCGCTCAAAGGCTTTATAGGATTATTCAACTTAACAGCTTCTGTTTTCTATCAAACACTTCCTCCTGATTTTGTAAAAGAAATGTTTACCTTTAACTCATCCGAGATCGACACTTTTCGTAGAATGTTTAATGATGCGGATCGTTCGCCAGTTTTAGTTGTTAGTGATACAATTCAAAATATAAATGTTTATACTGGCATTAAGTATAATAGTAGTTATCAAAAAATTAGCGTGTGGCCGAACCCTAGTAAGGATGGTCATATTACAATTTATGGAATTTCACAAAACATAAAATCAATAAAAGTTTATAATTTAAAAGGTCAATCATTTGAACCCAACATTAAATTTTTAAAGGAAAATGGTATAGAGATAATACTTCCAGAAATTTCTGGCATTTATTTGTTGAAAATCATTACTAACAATACTAATTATACCGAACGAATAGTTCGTTTATAAAAAAATAATTGAAACATACATACTCTACAAACACCAAACAATAAAGAAATGAAGGTAACTAATTACAAATTCTTGCTTATATCATTGATAACTTTTTTTGGTTTTCATTTGAATGCACAAACAGGCTTTAAAAACGCGAATCAACTTTTGGACAATCCAAATTTTCATAGTGGTTGTCCAGTAGCA
Source organism: Bacteroidia bacterium (assembly GCA_038206385.1). Taxonomy (GTDB): domain Bacteria; phylum Bacteroidota; class Bacteroidia; order AKYH767-A; family OLB10; genus JANXSD01. The sequence goes on from JBBRAW010000046.1 coordinate 15,842, forward strand.
GTTGTTGATTGGAACAAAGATGGATTGGATGATATTATCCGATTAGAGCAAACACATTTATTGTATGTTCAAATTCAAAAACCAGGAAATCAATTTCAAACTCTTTTCCTAGGAGATTTTGGCCCTAATCCTACTCCTAATGGGCATTATGGTTGGTCGTTAGCTGTTGCAGATATTGACAAAAATGGATACATGGATATTGTTGCTGGTGGTCCAATTAATAATGGCGCCGTAAAAATATTCATGACAAACTCAACGGGTACTGGTGGTAATTTTGTTTCTATTCCAAACTCAAATTATTTTTTGCAAAATGCAACCTTTGGCGATTTTAACAATGATGGTTGGATAGATTTATTTTGTTGCGATGACAATGCAGAAAGTCATCTTTATTTGAATGATGGTGCAGGAACTCTTGCTGTTTCTACTTTAATAAATTTTGATGTTAGCGCAACTGATGATTCAGGAAACTATGGAAGTGTTTATACTGATTTCGATAATGATGGTGATCTAGATTTGTACATCGCTAAATGTCGTCAAAGTGTTAATGATACCAATGATGCAAGAAGAATTGATGTGTTATTTGAAAACAATGGCAATGGAACTTATACCGAAAATGCTGCTACCTATAATTTGAATAATAAATGGCAATCATGGACAGCAAGTTTTGGTGATATAGATAACGATGGTGATCTTGATTTAATGGTTACCAATCATGATCATGAAAGTCAGATAATGCAGAATGACGGTACTGGACATTTTACAGATATAACAACTCAAACTGGTTTTGACATTACTGGCATTACCCCCATTGAAAGTGTGATGGAAGATTTTGACAACGATGGATTTATTGATATCCTTACAACAGGTAGTGATTCGAGATTGAGTCATAACAATGGCAATGGTACTTTTACGAACATCACTGGATTATTTGATAGCAATCAAATGGAATCATTTGCAATAGGAGATCTTAATCATGATGGAGTTATTGATGTGTATGGAAGTTATGCATCCATTTATACTACTCCAAGCACTTCAGTAAATGATGTTATTTGGCTAGGAGAAAAAAACTCAAATCACTTTATAACTCTTGATTTGAGAGGAGTAAATTCTAACTCTGGAGCTATTGGTGCAAGAGCTTCCATCTATGGCGCTTGGGGAGTACAGATACGTGAAGTAAAGGCGGGAGAATCTTATGGCACTAACAACACAGCTATGTTACATTTCGGATTAGGTGCAACAACACAAATTGATTCAATAGTGATAAGATGGCCAGCAGGAACATTACAAACTATTATCAATCCTGTAGCTGATCAATTCATGACTATTATAGAAAATGATTGCGTATCACCTGTTGCTAGCATTACAACCACTATTAACCCACTTATAATCTGCACAGGGCAAACAGTAAATTTATCAGCTCCTTCAGGATATACTTATTTATGGTCGGATGGATCTACTGCGCAAAATTTAATAGCAACTGCAGAAGGAGAATTTATTGTTACCATAAGTACAGCTGGAAATAATTGTATTGGCATTTCACCTTCTATTTATATTTTTCAATCACCAGATCAAACACCTTCAATTGCCGCTCTTGGTGATACTGAATTTTGTTTGGGTAATTCAGTACAACTTGTAGGGCCAGCAAATCAAATATCTTATTTATGGTCGAATGGTGATACTACACAAACAACAATTGCTACACAAGACGGATCGTACACATTGATGATCCAAGGATATTGTCAACCATTTACTTCAACACCGATACAATTAGTTGTTCATACGGTAACTGCCCCGACAGCAAATGATACTACCTTAATAGGCCCTGGTGTCGCATCGCTCAATGCGATTGGATCGAATGTAAATTGGTTCGCAACACCAAGTGGCGGAACTCCAATTGCGAGTGGAAATACTTTTACAACACCATTATTAACAAGTAATACAACTTATTATATTCAAGATTCAATTTCTTATGGTGGAGTAAAAAGTTCAGTTGGAATGCTTTCTCCTTTTGGAGTAAGTCCGTATAGCGGAAATACAGTAAACGCTTCTATGTATTTTAATGTACTTCAAACATGTATTTTAGAAAACGTAAAAGTTTTTACAGATGTAGCTGGACCAAGAACAATTTTATTGATTAAGAATGGAATTGTATTAGACTCCCTTACTGCTAATATAACTCAAGTAGTACCTGATTCACAAATTGTAACTTTAAATTTCAAAATATTCTCTGGTACAAATTATGAATTAACAACTGATACTGTTACAAATAAACTATTACCAGGATTAGGTGGTACGATTGGTCCGCGTTTAAAAAGAAATAATACTGGAGTAACTTATCCTTATTCATCAACAAACGTAGTGGATATCACTACAAGTTCTGCAGGTGGTAATTACTATTATTATTTCTATGATTGGAAATTCAAACTCCCTGAATTTGATTGTGAGAGTACAAGAAATCCTGTTACGGTAACAGTACAATCTGGCGTTGGTATTCAAGAATTTTCAGAGAAAGGATTTGTTATTTATCCGAATCCTGTGCATGATAAATTAACTATTCATTTACAAGATTCTAATAATTCTCAGTACAGTTTATTTGATCAAACAGGACGATTAGTAAAGCATGAAATCATCAATACAAAAGAAAGTTCATTAACCATTTCGAACCTTGAGCAAGGATTATATACCCTGCAAATTCAAAATGTAAAAGGAGTTTTTACACAAAAAGTTGTTATTGAGTAATTAGAAAACTACAATTTATAAAAGCCTTGTTGTCTTCGCACTACAGGGCTTTTTTTAAATTTAAATCTATCGATATCTTAAGATTAAAAATAGAAGTGTAAAACTGCGAGTATCAACTTGAAGTAGCTTGAACATAATTAACCTTGATAACTATTTTATTTCAATAACAAACTGAACCACTCAACACAATTAAAATACCTGCGTCTATAATTTGATCAAAGAAGAGCTATTATTATAAGCATAAATAAAGATTCAAAAAAAAATTGGATATTAATTAAAACGACTGACAATCTTATTCATCTTTTTAATTTTATAAATCCTATTCAGACAATTTGAAAATATATACTCAAAATATTTCAACGTTAACAATTCCAATTCATCGCAAGCGACATTTTTTTGCATCGATAAAATAATATTTATCATTAAAAACTTACTGAATCTGCAACTGCTCTAACTCTAATGAATCTACAGGTATAGAATCTAATGGCGCAACAATTTGCAATGCCATTCCATTTAGATGAACAATAGGTTGTAATGAATCTGCTTCAGCTTGAGTAATCTTTTCACGTTTCACCAATCTTCCAGCAACAAGTTTAAAATAATTTGCCATAAATGGTTTTAAATTGCCAGCATCATCGAAACTATATCTAAAATATTTTGGATGAGGGATTAAGCTCGATAAATAAATTGATTCTGCAAGCGTTAGGTAATTAGGAGATTTTCCAAAATAAAAATGCGATGCCTCTCCTATGCCATATACGTTTGGTCCCCATTCTATGATATTAAGATAAACCTCAAACATTCGTTCCTTACTTACCAATCGATTTTGTTCAATCAACCAAACGATTAATGCTTCTTCGAGTTTACGTGCAATAGTTTTATTTCTACTTAGATGAATATTTTTCACTAGCTGCATAGAAATAGTGCTTCCTCCTCTAGCAAATCGTCCTTGCTTTATATTTGTTGCGATGGATTCACGAAATGATTCTTCAACGAAACCTGAATGATTAAAAAAGCTTGGATCTTCAGAAGTTAGGATAGTATTTTTTAAGTAATCTGAAATCTGATCATAAGGAGTAAACATTGGATTTTCAGGACCTACTATAAAACTTCTTATTGGTCGATCACCATCCATTGCTAAAAAAGAAAATGGTGCAGACATTTTGCTAAAATTTTCCGTTCCATATTCTTGAATACGAAAATTCTTTTTCTTCAATTGTGAATCGAACGATAAGGAATCGGGATGTTTACTCAATAAATCGAAATGCACTGAATAGGCTAATTCTCCGCTTGCTTTAAATCCTTTAAACGTATGGAACATTCCTTCAGGAAGTGAAGAAAATAAATCTTGTGCATCAGAAACTGTAAACCCTTCATCAAGAATAATTCTCTTTTCGGGTTTCCTACTATAACTCAAAGTAATATTTATTGGGAGTTTATTCAATCGAAATAAAGTTCCAGGAGAAAGTTGAATACTATCGGTTGCAATATTTGCATTTAGATGAAAATTAATATCGGGCATCAATACATCATCTGGAGATATTCGCCAATGATTAACTAGCAGATTTTTCATTACAAAGTCACTATTTACTGGAATAATATCGCTTGATTCATCAGCAGAAAATTTTACATTAGCTTCATCGAAACAAACTTTAAATCCATCAATCAAATCAAAAAATGGTAACGCATAAGCAGCACCGCGAGTACGGTTTACAGCAAAATCATAGTGTCCCTTTTCTGCATCTGCTTTACCTTTCACTAACCACAGATTGACACCTTCTAACGATGAAGTAATTATACTTGATTGAAATAATGAACCATCAAAAAATAATTCAGGAACCTTTACCATTTCTTTCCTATTAACGTCTCGATAATTTACAACAAATTGGCGAATGATAATATTCTCATTAAAAATGTCATTCACTTTTCTAAAAAGCATTTTAAAACGTTCATTGTAACCATCCGTATTTTCACCTTTACTTGAATCAGCATCTTCATGCTTTTTAAACAAGAAAGAATAGTTACTATGAATGCTATCCGATTTAACTAGATTCACAATCACATTATCAACTACTAATTCACGAAAGCCGACTTGCATTTTCAAAAGTTTTCCAATACGAATTCTTGCTTTAAAACTTTCCATGAAAAATAAAGTATCGTTTCCATCAGGAGGAATGAGAAGAACATTTTTTAAATATATATCACGGAAGCCGAGGAATCCAGCATCTTTTATAAGCAATGTTGCACCAAATCGTTGTTTAACTTTTTCTTGTGCTTTGTGAATTACAAAATCTAAAAGTGGTTGACGTAATAAAATTATTGTTGTGAAAAATAATATCAATATAGAAAGCGTAATTAAGAAGAGGTTACGGAATTTCATTATTTTTTGCCGATGGTTAATTGGGACAGGCTAAAAATAAACAAACAGGGCTAATTAGCCCTGTTTGTTTTAATTCAATACAAATATTTTTTAGTTCAATCCAACTTTTACTAAGTCAACCATCCCGTATCCTTGATCATTTAAGGCACCAACGCCACAATCCCATATAAAACGGTGAACATCAGGATGAGCATGCAATGTGAATGGTAATAAATATCCCATCATCGTGCTTCCATCAGCCGCACGGTAGTAACGAGCGAATTTTTTTCCTGTCTCATTTAATTTCTGAACATATTCTAAATCGGGCTGAGCATCAAATTCAGCAAAATTATTTAGTTGTGTCTCCGTAAATCCAGCACGCTCCATACGATCTAAAGTTTGTTCGTAAAGGATATCTGAAAACTCTTGAGAAGTAGGATCAACTGTCATTTGACTTCTTTCAGGATCTTTACGTGGATCGATCAAAATCATTGGGCTGATGCATAGATATCTCATTTTAGTTTGAAATTCTGGATCAGGAATAATCTCATGACTACGTGGCATTAGGTTCATCTTTCCAACCGCCAAATAAGGCATTTCAAAAATTTTAGATACCAATTTCTCCATTAAATCTTCGTTTCTACTGGAAACTACTAAAGTAACTTTTGAACTCAAAAAACGCATGAAGCCATTTTGAATTTTTGAAGTCCCTTTTAAGGATGAGAAATTAAAAACTGAACGATCACCACCGAAAGTATCCAGTATTACATAGAGGCTTTCAGCAAGTAAAGTTTGATGATGCAGCGGAATAGTGTTTGCTGACATCTGATCCCTAAGGAATGAAATTTTTACACGCATGTGAAAATTATTTAAATTATTTGTGATTATGTCAAACTCCTAATCGAAGTATATGCCAGTAATTCCCAAATTGCTACAGTGAAAAAAGCTTTTCAGATAATGAAATTTAAAAACATAAAAATCAAATACTTAGAAAAATATTTCGACTAAAAAATGAGTTTTGTTTTATTAACAGCTCTATAAAAAATTAAAAAATCATTATAATATTCCTAAAATGGGATTGTTTTTCTTAAAAGAAGAAATTACTTTTTACCGCTTGCCTTATAAAGCACTTCCTTTTCATCTTTAGTTAAACTATCAAATCCAGACCTATTTATTTTATCGAGAATTCGATCAATAGAATCTTGCGTTGAACCTTGGAAATCCATTTTAAATCCCCCTCCTCTATTATTAGAGACCACTTTCATTTTAGTTTTTCTTTTACCGTTAAAGATTCCAACGAATTTGATGAGCCATGATGTTAAGTCTCTACCATTTCGCAGTTGCTTAATCATCACGAAACCGAATAATGCTCCTCCTAAATGTGCAATTTCACCTCCTGCGTTTCCATTAGGAATACTAATCGCGTATAGCAATATTGAAACAATAGCGATGTATTTTAATTTTACTGGTCCGATGATGAATATGAATACAGTGTAATCTGGTAAAAGTGTAGCGGAGGCAACCAAAACAGCAATTACTCCAGCAGAGGCTCCTAATAATCTTGAAGCATCACTTGTTGTTGCGAAAGCAGGAAATAAATTAAAGGCAAGAATATAAAATAATGCACCCACCAATCCGCCTAAAATAAATGTAGCCCAAAATTTTTCGTTGCCTAAGTATTCTGTAAATAATTTCCCTGACCAATAGAGCACGAGCATATTGAAAAGAATATGCATCACTCCTTCGTGCAAAAACATATACGTTAAAAGTGACCATGGTTGATACATTAACTGATGTAAACTTGATGGCAAACTAAGATAAGAAATAATTTCTGTTAGAATGCTATCATTCAATTGAAAGAGATACATCACAGCTTTTGTCAACATGATTACAAGAAAAACGCACACATTAATAAATATCAATCTGTACAACGCTCTTGCATTGCCGAATTGTAATTTGATATCATTGATGGGATTGCTCATAGTGAATCGTTACTCCCAAAACGTTTGTTTTTCCAAGCCTTGATAAGGAAGAAGCCGAACAACATTCCTCCTAGATGTGCGAAGTGCGCAACATTATCAGTTGGATTGTTTTGAATTCCAGAATATAATTCAAATAATCCGTAAAACAATACAAACCATTTTGCCTTTACTGGAATTGCAAAATACAAATAAAGAATTGTATTCGGAAACATCATTCCAAAAGCCAATAACACACCGAAAACGGCTCCTGAAGCACCAACTGTTGGGACATCAATTTTGTTCTTCAAAATCATGTTTGCATAATCATTTGCTTCACGCAAGTATGCTGGATCATTTGGTGATAATTGCCAATCATTAAAAAATTTATTTAAAGTTTCAATTTGTCCGGGTTCTAAAAATCCGATGTAATGTGTGATGAATAATTTAAAATCGACAGGATTAACATGCGTTGAAAAATTTTCGACTGCAGTACGAATTTGTTCAACTTCGTACCATGTAAATAACGTATGGATGATTGCCGCACCAATTCCAGTTACGAGATAAAAAATAAGAAATCTTTTTGGACCCCAAAAGTTCTCAAGCACATTGCCAAACATCCACAATGCAAACATATTTGAAAAAATATGCATTA
>JBBRAW010000047.1:0-23327 GCA_038206385.1 Bacteroidia bacterium
TGGAGAAAAAACCTTTACTATAATTGGCGACAATACAACCATCAGAGAATTTGTTACCATCAATAAAGGAACAAACGCATTAGGGAAAACAGAAGTTGGTGCAAATTGCTTGTTAATGGCCTATGTACACGTTGCACATGATTGCATTATTGGTAATCATGTAATACTTGCTAATTCAGTAAACCTCGCAGGACATGTTACTATAGAAGAGTGGGCAATATTAGAAGGATATGTTGGAGTATCCCAATTTGTTAGAATTGGAACCCATAGTTTTATTGGAGGACAAACAGGAGTTCGTAAGGATGTACCACCATTCGTAAAAGCTGCACGTGAACCTCTATCGTATGCTGGAATAAATTCAGTGGGCTTACGCAGAAGAGGATATACCCAAGAAAGTGTAAATGAAATTCAAGAAATTTATAGAATTATTTACCAGCAAGGATATACTGTAAACAAAGCATTAGGTATTGTAGAACAAGAAACTGCTGCATCTCAGCACCGTGATAAAATTCTATCATTCATTCGTTCTGCAGATCGAGGAATTATGAGAGGCTTTAATGCTATTCAACAAGAATAAGTTTTTTATTAATGACACGAATAAAGCTAAATGCTGTTGGTAAACAATACGATGAAAAATGGATTTTCAGAGGAATAAATCTCGAATTAACTAACACTAATCATTTAGCAGTTACTGGATATAATGGCTCTGGAAAATCTACATTTTTGCAATTACTTTCTGCTTACACTTCACCAACGGAAGGGAATATTGAATTTTCAATAAATGAAAAGTTAGTTGATCCAAATAAATGGTATGAACACATAACTTGTGGCGCACCTTATATCGATTTACCAGAAGATCTTACACTCCGTGAAAATGTTCGCTTCTTCAATTCATTTAAAAAATTCCAAAACAATTTATCTGTTGAAGAGCTTTCAAATGTTTGCCATCTAAACGAATCGATTGACAAACAAGTAAAATATTTTTCGTCAGGAATGAAACAACGATTAAAACTTGCACTTGCTATTACAGCAGATGTTCCAGTATTGTTTTTGGATGAACCTACCTCGAATCTCGACAGTAATGGAGTTGAATGGTATTGCGCAATGATGGACGAATATGCGAAAAATAAACTAGCTATTATTTGTTCTAATAATCAGCTATCAGAAACGAAATCGTGTAATGTGTTTATTAATATTAACGATTACCATAATTAATTTTATTTTTTTTCTGTAACAAATACGGCACTTTTTTCATACAATTTGCATCTATTTCTTACAGTTGTTTGTATTCAAATTAAATTGTTTTTTAAAAGATTAATTTTCATCCTATTTTTCATGTACCAATAATTGAACAAATAAAACTATCATGATTAATCATTCAAGTACTAACAATTACCAAAGAATACCCAACACATCAAAAAAGACAAGCACAAGAATTGCCATTCCTGAATTACTATGCTTTGTAATTGAAGAATCATTAATTATGGGGATGCTTATCTCTATGTTTTGCTTAGTTTAAAATGCAATATGTATTTCTGTTTTATTTAAAAATACAACTGGATTCATTTCTAAATTCATGAACTATTTTTTCGAATTTTTCTCATTAAAAGCATAAATAGGAAGTATTCCATCCATCAGCTCTTTTTGTCTTTCAGAAGCTAATTCTTCAATTAGATTTTCATGCTGTTTAAAATTATCTTGAATAATAAAATCACTTCCTTTTGCCGAATAAATTGGCTTTAAAAATGCGCAACAGGAAGCATTAATTTCGGCTAATCATTTTGCTGAACCGCTTTACTTAAACTTCCATTAAATTGCTTGATTTCATCTCGAAAGAACTTAATTCTGTTTTGCCATTAATCAAGTTTTTAATTCATCGTGCTGAGTTGCTGAATTGTGTGTAGGGGATTTATGTTTAGCTGAGTTTTATAAAAACGAAATAGAGCTGTATAATTTATATAGCCCTATTATTTAATCTTTTGAAGAAAGCACAAATGAAAAACCACCTTTACGTGAAAAAACACATTGATGCAATACAACATTTTTCGTATTTTTTTCGAAAGGTTTCATGATTTAGTGATTTTTTAACCGATTTTCATTACAAATTAAATCAATCCTTACAGCGATTTTAATTTTTGAAACCTTTTACAAATTATTTATAACGAACAACTTAGGTGTAAAACTATTCCTTTTCAATTAAAAAAGCTCAAACATCTCCTTAATTTCTTACATAAGTTTTAGAAATCAGATTAAGATCATTTCAAAATTGATTCTGAGAGTAGTTTGCAGTCATGAAATCAACAATGGATATGAAACAGTTCTCAAAATTAATGTTTGCAATATTGTGCTTAACACTGTTATCAAATTTCTCTTATTCCCAAGTACAGTTTTCAAGAAAATACAGAGTAGTGGCCTATAAAGCGGGTAATCCACAAGTATTTTCTATCTCTAATGAAGCGGAAGTAATTCCTTCCATGTCGATATATGTTCCTAATACTTTCACTCCAAATGGGGATGGTATTAATGATACATTTGGAATTGCCGGTGAGGCCATAAAAGACTTTAGTATTCAAGTTTATAATAGATGGGGTGAAATGATTTTCGAATCCGCAAATCCAAATCAACGTTGGGATGGAACTTTTAAAGGTGAAAAAGTTCCTCAAGGCGCTTATGTGTATCGACTAACTGCTCAAGGTGCATCTGGCAAAAAAGAAAACAGAGAAGGCAACTTAAATGTGATTCGATAATGACACTTATTTTAATCTCATATCTCGTTAATAAATTCTGGAAAAGGCAAGAAAGCCCTCTTCAATATTTTAACGAACGCCTTCGAGTAGCAGCTATTAAACTAGGTATTTTATAAGCAGATAACTTACTAGAAAGAATATCCTTTTCTTATGGGTGAACGTTCCATTAATAATGGTGAACACCAAAATTGTATTGGCTAAACATCAGATTTTGAAGTTTAATGATATATTTTTGTATTGATTTTCAATATGTTATATTCCTTAAGGAAAAATATACTAGGTTAATCTCATTTTCCTATTACATTTGAGATGTCCACACCAAAAAACCTTCATTTAATCCAAAGCAAAAGACCTCCTACATCGGGATGTAGAACTTTTTTGCACCAATCACCCACCTAAAAATGAATAAAAAGAAATTATCCGTTACACGGATGCTAATTCTAGGAATTTACGGACTTCTAGCGACATTAGTAAATGTAAAAGATGTAGACGCCCAAACGTGGACACCAAATAATTATTGGACGTTTGATGGCTCAAATTCTTTATCTGATTCTATGAGTAGGTCAAACCTTAACCCAAGTTATTTTGGTTCTACTTATACTGTAAGTGCTGCTCAAAGTGGAATTGGAACAGGAAAATTCATGACATTTAATGGTTCTGAAAAGTTAATCGTTGCATCAAATCCTTTAGCACTCGACACGGGATTTACTATCGAGCTTTTAGTACGATTTGGACAGAATTCCCATGCGACAATGGAAATCTTTGGAAGAAGAGATGCTGCAATAAGTATCAGATTTGGATTCCCATTTATTCGTTTTGGTACTCGTTCTATTCCTACTGGAGGAAGTTCATTAATTACTGATACTTATGAAATAGAATTAAACGGAATCGGCAGAGGTACTTATGGTTATTACACAGATAACAATTGGCATCACTTAGTTTTTAAATATGATGCAAAAGCGGGTGTAAAAGAAATTTGGGTTGACGGACAGTTACCTATTGGATTTAGTAAGACATTACCTGCTGGGAGAATTCCTACTAATGCAACAAATTCTAATGATAATGTTTGTGATTTAAATACTACTACAACTTATTATTCTTTCATAGGTGATATTGATGAATTAGCTACCTATACTTTTCCATTACCTGGCGCTATGATCTTTAAACATTATAACGAGTCTTTGCAACATCAACATTTTAGTTTTAGCAATTCAACAACTCCTCCTCCTGCGCCTAGCTCTATTGTAGGATCAATTGACATAACTGAATATGCACCGGGACACCCTAATGCAAATGTAGATGCAGTAACTCAGTTACAAACTTTTCCATCTTCTAGGTTTAAGCCAGGAAACACGCTCTTTCCAAATATTCAAGTTTTTAATCCTGCTCATATTGCAGGTTGGCTTACTTCAAATTATACAAATACACAATTAATTAACCGTAGTAAAGATGTTCAAAAGGAATTAGTAACAAATTTTAATTATGCTTTTCAATTATCGAATAATTCAGGATCTGTTTCAGCATTTTCAGATACCAATACTTTTCCTGGTGCATGGATTAAATATGCGAATCAAAATACTTCTTGGAGAACTTCTGTTAATTCTTATTGGCCTCAATTAATACCAAAGGATGCGGGAAAAACTTCTAAAGAACCATATATGAGTTGCAGCTGTCAACCAAATAGTTCTTACCTTAAAAATGCTGCTGGGCAATTTTTAGATCAATGGGGAAATGTTGTTACGTCATATAAAGTAATTAGCCCTGAGGCACCGACGGATTCCATTAAACTTGATGGCCAAACTCAACGATATTATCTGGATCAATTAACAAAAAAACTAACTAGACCATTGGATGTTATTTTCGAAAACGGCGAATCTACTCCTAGATGGGAACAAGCAGCGTTAACTAGTGACCCAACAGTGTTGGCAGCCTTCAACGCTAGCGGTTTAAATAATTGGCACAAATACATGGGTAGAGCAATGAATCGATTCTCAAGTGCCTACGTGAATGAATTTAAAACTTTGCCATCATTAGCAAATACAAGATTTATCTATTATCAAATTAATGGAAACCCACAATATAGTTGGGATTATGCAGAAACGCGTACACTAGAAACTCAAATTAATTCTCAATATTATTCTTCAGGTGACATCTACATGAAATGGGCTTGGAATTGGAGATACTGGTCGGCAGATGCGCATGGCTGGCAATTCCTTATCGACTCTCGCTTACCTGAGCTTACCATTGGAGATAAATTATACGGTCCTACTGTTTGTCCAGGTTGGGATAATAATGAGGAATCAAATGTTCGTCCAGCACAATGGTTAGGATTCTTAAAAGCTGTTGCAATGACAGGTGCTGAATATTTTAATACTGGTTACTTTGTAGAGCAACTGCCTTACCAAAATCCGATGAATTATGTTTGGGAAATGGCTATGCCAGGTTACGCTCAAGCAATTACAAGTAGATATGAAGACCTACTTAAAAACGGATACATAATGGGTGGAGATATGCCAAATAACATTATTACCAATACAACTCAACCTGGTTATTCTTTTTATGCTGGTGATGTGCGAAAATTAGTTGTCGTACGTAAATCAAATACGATTGCAAAATATGCTATCACGGGAACAATTCAACCAAACTCCAATGTTCAAGGGAATGCAGATATAAATTCTACTGCAACGATAAATTTAGATGGACAAAAATTAACGTTCAATATCCGTCGACAAGGAAGTACTTATATTTATGACAACTCAAACACTTCATCACCTGTATTCTATCAACTTGATGCATGGCACGAAGCTTCTCATCCATATTTTTGGGATAAATCATTTAAGTTAGAGGCAGAACTTTTTGATAACGTTAATGCAAGTGTAGAAATTAAAACAGAAGTTCCTGCTGGAACAAAAGTTGGAGATTTTACTAATTACACTTCTTACATTGGCTTTAAATCTCCATCTACTGCGGAATATAATTTCACCCCACGTGGAACCACAACTTCAAGCTATTATGTTTGGGTTCGAGCACGTTCTAAAGATGGAAGTAATACTGGATTTAACTTGCAATTAGATGGAACAATAAATCATAGTGTTGCTTGTGTAATTGGTACAACTTGGACCTGGTATTGTTTCAATACTTCTAATAGCTTACCAATTGCTTATTCAAATCTTTCACTTCAAAATCATAAGCTAGCTGTTACTGCAACTACAGCAATGTTAGAAATTGATCAAATTACTGTCACTCCACAATCTGGAAATTACTATACCGTATTTGCAGCAGCATGTAATGCAACTACGCCTCCAACAGCAACTATCACCGCTGCAGGTCCAATAACGTTTTGTCAAGGAAACAATGTAATATTATCTGCAAATACAGGTACTGTTTATCTATGGTCAAATGGGGCTACAACACAAAATATAACAATTAGTACCGCAGGAAACTATACTGTTGCTGTAACAAGTGCAAACGGAACGGCTATCTCTTCTCCAACTGCTGTTGTAGTAAATACTATTCCAACAAATACTATTACTACATCCGGGCCAACCACATTCTGTCAAGGTGGAAACGTGACATTAACTTCATCCTCTAATAGTGGTACTTATCTTTGGTCTAATGGTGTTACTGCTGCTTCAATCAATACATCAACTTCTGGAAATTACAATGTTACTGTAACAGGTGCTAATGGATGTTCTTCTACTTCTGCAATCACTTCTGTTATTGCAAGTAGTACGGTACCATCTATAATTACAGCGAGTGGTGCAACTACTTTCTGCCAAGGTGGAAATGTAAACTTAACGGCAAATACCGGCATCGCCTATAAATGGTCAACAGGTGCAACTACTTCTTCTATTAATGTTACAACAACGGGAAATTACTCTGTGTCCGTGACTCAGTCAGGTGGATGTTCTACAACCTCTTCTGCAATTGCAATTACAGCGAGCAATTCAATACCTGCAACTATTTCAGCTAGTGGTCCCTCTACATTCTGTTCTGGTGGATTGGTTACTATTATTGCAAGTTCAGGAAGTTCCTATAAATGGTCGAATGGTGCAACAACGCCCTCAATCGCGTTAAGCTCTTCTGGAACCTATAATGTAACTGTAACGCAGTCTGGTGGTTGCTCTTCAACCTCATCTTCTTATGTAGCTTCAGTTTTACCACTCCCTTCAAATGCAGTTACAACTTCTGGTGCTTTAACCTTTTGTCAAGGTGGTTCTGTGAATTTAACTGCTAGTGCTAGTTTATCTACATACAAATGGTCGACTGGTGCAACTACATCTTCAATAAATGCAAGTTCATCTGGAAGCTATCGTGTTACTGTTACTGGATCCAATGGATGTTCTTCAGTGTCATCTTCATACGTTGTTTCGTCAACGCCTTCTGTTCCATCAACTATAACAGCTGGAGGACCCACCACTTTCTGTATTGGAGGAAATGTTACTTTAACAGCAAATGCAGGTAGTGCTTTTTTATGGTCAACAGGGGCTACTACTGCTTCAATTTCAGTGTCAACTAGCGGAAATTATGCTGTTTCAGTTACCCAATCTAGTGGTTGTAGTTCTTCTTCTTCTCCATTATCAATTACGGCTAGCAATGCTGCTCCAGCAATTGTCACTGCAAGCGGTACAACTACTTTTTGTCAGGGTGGTGCAGTAACATTATTTGCAAGTTCTGGAAGTAATTACTTATGGTCTAATGGAGCAACAACTTCATCAATTTCATTGAGTAATTCAGGAACCTATAATGTAACAATTACACAGGCAGGTGGATGTAGCTCAGTTTCTTCTCAAACATCGGTTGTAGTAAATGCTATTCCTTCACAAACTGTCAATACATCAGGACCAACAACTTTTTGTCAAGGAAATTCAGTTACACTATCTGCAACTGCAACATCCTCTACCTTTAAATGGTCAACAGGTGCTACAACCGCTTCAATTATTGCTAATACCTCTGGAAATTATAATGTAACTATAACTGGAGCTAATGGATGTTCTATTCAATCAATTGCAATACCAGTTAATGCTAGTAGTAATGTTCCAGCAACAATTACTACTAGTGGTTCTACTACATTTTGTGTAGGTGGCAACGTAACATTAACAGCAAATAGCGGAACAGCTTATTTATGGTCGAATGGTTCAACTTCTTCCTCAATAAATGTGACTACAACTGGATCATATACTGTTCGAGTATCACAATTAGGTGGATGTAGTGCAACTTCAGTCGCAACTACAGTAACTTCTTCCTCTTCAGCACCTGCTACTATTACTGCGAGTGGTCCAATTGTATTCTGTCAAGGAAGTAGTGTTACATTAACAGCCAACACAGGTAGTTCATATTTATGGTCTACAGGGGCAACTACTGCATCTATTACAACAGTTTCTTCTGGGAATTTCACTGTAACAGTAAATCAATTGGGCGGATGTAATGGGGTATCACCGATTACTAATGTAAATGCAATTACCAATATTCCTGCATCAATAATTGCAAATGGCCCACTTACTTTTTGCGGAGGAGGAAGTGTAATCTTAAATGCAAATTCTGGTTCTGCTTATTTATGGTCTAATGGCGCTACTACTTCTTCTATTACGGTAAACACCACTGGCTCCTATCTCGTTACTGTATCACAAATTGGTGGATGTACTTCAATAGCACCTTCTGTAAGTGTGAACGCAAGCTCTGGATCATCAACACCTGCAACAGTATCCCCATCTGGTTCAGTCAGCATTTGCCAAGGTGGAAATACAACATTTACTGCAAGTGCTGGTAATATTTATCTATGGTCAACTGGAGCAACAACTGCTTCAATTACTGCAACATCATCTGGAAATTATTTAGTAACGGTTACTCAGTCAGGGGGCTGTTCTGCAGTCTCATCACCAAGTACTTTAGTAGTAAATCCAATTGCTAGTTTTACAATGGGAGTGAGTGGTCCTTTGTCTTTTTGTAATGGAGGAAAAGTAGTATTCTCTATTGTAAGCTCAACTCCAAATATTGGATATGTGTGGTATAAAAACAATGTGGTGATGAGTGGGGTCTCAACTTCAAGTTATACTGCTTCAACTGCTGGAACTTACCTTGCAAGAGTTCAACTTGGAGGCTGTGGTGCATTCTCTAACAGATATTCAGTAACTATTCCTTGCCGTGAAGGTGAAATCATAAACAAAAGTGATTTTAACTTTACTGCCTACCCAAATCCTTTTGTTGATGCAACAACACTAGCATTTGAATTAACGGACCCAACAGAAGTTACTGTTCGAATATTAGATATGTCAGGCAAACTAATTGATATTCTCCTCAACAAAATAAATGTTAATGCTGGTGAAACTAAAATAGAATATGCAACAAGTAATTTAGCAAACGGTATTTATATTGCAGAAATAATTACTTCAACCTCTAATCAACGAATAAAAATCGTGTCTTCTAAGTAACTCTAAAAATAAATTTTAGTAAAGGAGACAGTCAATACCTGTCTCCTTTTTTTATAAATTGTAATAAGAAAATTCTTAAGTCTCTTTTAAAAGAAAAAAAATACTTTAATAAAGTAGTTACATTAATTTATTACACTCTTTTTTCTCTAGTCTTTTATGTTTTTTAGAATTAAATTTTTAATATGCTCTCTCAAAGAGCCACTTTTCAAGAATTAAAAACAATGTTTTTTTTCAAAAGTCTTACAAAACAAGAAACATATAATTTACAACTCCATCCAAAATGATAGCTCATATATATTGCATGCATTAAACAACCGAAAAACAATTGGTCAAAACAAAGGTTGTGCCAAACGCAAAAAAATTGAGCATGAAAAAAGGTTTTACAAAAACAAAAAAAGTAATTGGAAATTGGGTGCTGAATCTATTTCTTACTTCATTAATTATATCAATGTCGTTCGAGATTTCAACAGCACAATATTCACCATTCCATTACTTTACATTTGATGGAAGTAACCCGTTAAAAGATTCGTTAAGTACAGCTGTTTTAAATCCAGCATATTTTCAAAGTACTTATAATTTTTCGAATAGCGCTGTAGGTAAATCTTTAACTCTTGGTGTTGGTGGAAAAGATATTGTGGTATCAAGCACAATGCCGATCGATACTGTTATCACTATAGAATATTTATTTAAACCATCACATGATTTTAGTACAACAACATTTATTACCAGAAGAGATGGTGCCGTATATATTAAAATGGGCTATCCATATATTGAATTCATAACAAATGCTATTTCGTCTGCAGGAGCTGGTATTCATCATGATCAAATGATCAATCTAGAAGGAATTGGGAGAGCTTCTTTTTCATATTATGTAGATGGAAATTTTCATCAGATGGTGTTTAAATATAATGTGAAAACTGGCGTGAAAGAAGTATGGATTGATGGTCAATTACCAAATGGCTTTTCTGCCTCAACAACTACTGGAAGGTTTAATCCGAATAGTGGAAATTTATCAAATAATATTTTAGATTTGAGTTCTGTAACTTCTTATGACCGACTAAATGGTGATGTGGATGAATTGGCATTATATAACATCGACTTGCCAGGAAATATGATTTACAAACATTATACTGAGTTTCTACAAGCCAAGCATTTCTCGTTTAATTCAACTACATTAAATGCCCCAACTCCATCAGCAGTTACTGCAGGTGTTGATTTGAATGATTACCCTGTTGGTCATCCTACTCCATCAGTAAATGCAATTGATCAATTAAAAAGTTATCCAACACCTCGATACAAAAAAGGACATACACTCTTGCCAAATTTTGACTGGATCGGAATGGAATACTTTGGTTCAGCATATCAACCAAATGTTACTAATGCTACCGCTGTAGCTAATACAGTTGCTATTCAAACTGAATTAGCAAAAAACTTTAATTATTCAGTATTAGTTGCATCAAATACATGTTCATATACTCAATATTCAAGTACTAGTAATTTTCAAGGTGCATGGGTTCAATTAGCAAATCAAAATCCACAATGGAAAACATCAGCTATTTGCTTTTGGGCACAAATCAATCCTCAGGTTGCAGGATACACATCGAATACTGGATATATTTCTAATAAAAATCTTTCTTCGCAATTTTATTTAAAAAACAGTAGCAGTCAGTTTTTAGATTTAAATGGAAACACGTCATCAAACAAATATTGGACGCCTTCAGCTCCTGTTGATTCATTTTATAAAGATGGTTTAACACAGCGATTTTTGATGACTAAATTATTAAATGTAATGACGCGTCCGTTGGATTTCCTTTGCGAAAATGGTGAAGTAATTCCTAAGCCAGAATTATCTGCAATGCAAAAAGACCCATCTGTCGTTAACGATAAAAATACAACATCATACGACTGGGATACTTATTTAGGGAATCGTAAACTAAAAGCTTCACTTGCTTACCGTGATCAATTTATTACATTACCAGGATTGCAAAATACTAAGTATACTGAATATCAAATTTCAGGTGCAACTTCAAGAATAAAATATAGTGAAACGAGAGGGATTAATAAAAACATCAATGGTCAAAACTATGCTACTCCAGACTTTTATCCGCGATGGGCCTCTAATTGGTATACTGGTGTTAGTGCATGGAATGGTTGGCAACATATTATTGAAGGAAGATATTATGAGTTACAACTTGGAGACAAGCTATATTCTCCTTTTGTTGCAGCAGGGTGGGATTTAAACGAAGAAAATAATATTCGTCCTGGTCAATGGTTAGGATTATTAAAAGTATTAGGAATGACAGGTGCAGAATTTTATTACACTGGGTACTTTAATGAAGCAGGCTCTTACAACGCGCCTAACCCTCCACCAGCAAGTCCTGATGGTTATGCATGGCAAGCAGTAATGCCTTCATACGCACAAGCAACAACAAGTAGGTTTGAAGATGTTTTACGAAATGGTTCTTTACTTTTAGGAGATGCGCCTTATTCAACTGGAACTCCAAGCAGACCAGGTTACTCATTTAACACTGGCGATACAAGAAAATTAGTTGTTGTTCGAAAAAGTGATACAAAAGATCTATATGCAATTACAGGGACTATCCAACCAAATTCTAATATGATGGGTAATGCTGAAATTGAAGGTGATGCTTTAATTAATTTAAATGGTCAACAATTACAATTCAAAGTTCGGCGCCAAGGAAGTACTTATATTTATGATAATACAAATCCTTCTCAACCCATATTTTATCAAATAGATGCTTGGCATGAATCAACTCATCCATCACGTTGGTCGAAAGATTTTAATATAGAAGCAGAAGTTTTTGATAACACAACAGCACTAGCACAAGTAAAAACTGTTCGCTCATCAAATGCAAATACAGGTGATTTTAGAAATGCAACAAGTTATGTTACACGTGCAACAACGGCAACAACGAATCCAACTTTAGAATACAATTTTACACCTAGAAATAATTCTAATCTTTATTTTTGGGTACGCGCAAGAAATAATGGTGGACCTTCTGCTGGAATTACAGTGAGTTTAAACGGACAAAATCAAAAGAGTATTGGATGTATTGCTGATACAGCATGGAACTGGTATAGCTTAGATGCATGTTCAAATGCAGCAATAAATTTCTCAAGTTTATCACCTCAAGAATATACATTAATGATTACGCCTAATGGTTCAACATTAGAAATAGATCGAATGCTTTTAACAATTGATCCAACGATTAATTTAAATTCAAATCAAGCATCTTGCGGTACTACTGTTGCAGCTATTTCACAATCAGGTTCAACAAATTTTTGCCAAGGTGGAAGTGTAACTTTAACGGCTGCTTTAGGTACTGGTTATACTTGGTCGAATGGGCAAACAGCACAATCAATTACTGTTAGTGTATCAGGAAATTATTCTGTTACTGTAAATAATGGTACTGGATGCTCTTCTATTTCAAATCCTATAACTGTTACAGTTCAAAGTAAACCTTCCTCAATTATAACCCCTTCAGGTTCTACAACAATTTGTAATGGACAAAATGTTATACTTTCTTCGTCGTTAGGAACTAGTTATTTATGGTCCAATTCTGCGACAACACAATCGATCACAGTAAGTAGCACAGGTAATTATAATGTTACGGTATCGAATTCAAATGGCTGTACAACCACTTCAATAATACAATCCGTAACTGTTTCATCAGCTCTTATTGCTACAATATCTGCTAATGGAAACACTAGTTTTTGCCAAGGTGGCTCTGTTGTATTGTCAGCACCAGCAGGATACAATTATCTTTGGTCTAATGGGAAAACTACTCAACAAATTACAGCAACATCAGCTGGTAATTATAGTGTTACAATAACAAATTCCAGTGGATGTTCTGCTACTTCGTCAGTACAATCTATAAATGTGTCTACTTCACCAATTGCTACAATAACTGCAAGTGGCAATACAAGTTTTTGTCAAGGAGGATCTGTCATTTTATCAGCACCTACTGGTTATAATTATATTTGGTCGAATGGAAATACCGCACAACAAATTACGGCAACAACAACCGGTAATTATAGTGTAACAGTAACAAATTTTGGTGGATGTTCTGCTACTTCTACTATACAAGCAGTAACTGTATCGAATACACCAATTGCAACAATAACTGCAAATGGAAACACTAGTATATGTCAAGGTGGATCTGTTATCTTATCTGCTCCATCAGGATACAATTATATTTGGTCGAATGGAAATTCAACTCAGCAAATTACAGTAACTACTGCAGGAAACTACGTTGTAACAGTTAGCAATACGGGAGGTTGTAATGCAACGTCACAACCAATTTCAATTACTGTAAACTCTTTACCTCAACCAACAATTACAGCTATCGGGCCATTAACTTTTTGTGATGGAGGAAACGTTCAACTAAACGCTACAGGTGGAGCTAACTTTGTATGGTCAAACGGTGCAACAACTTCATCAATTGCTG
Organism: Bacteroidia bacterium; assembly: GCA_038206385.1. Lineage (GTDB taxonomy): Bacteria > Bacteroidota > Bacteroidia > AKYH767-A > OLB10 > JANXSD01. The sequence continues at coordinate 13,648 of JBBRAW010000047.1, forward strand.
CAACTCAATCAGGAAATTATTTAGTGACTGCAACTGATGCGAATGGATGTAACGCAATTTCTAATTCCATTTCAGTTATAAATAATGCAGCACCAATTGCAACCATATTAGTAAATGGTCCCACAACATTAGTAACTGGACAAACTACAACGCTCACTGTGTCAAATGGTGTTTCCTATTTATGGCAGCCAGGTGGCATGACAACTCCTTCAATAACTGTAACGACGGCTGGAACATATAATGCAATTGTAACCAATGTAAGTGGCTGTACAGCTCAATCTACTAATATTATCATCACACAAACATCTCTTTCACCTAATGTAATTATCCAAACTAATGGTTCACCGTCCTTCTGCGATGGAGGGTCAGTTCAATTAAATGTAATAGGTGGCAGTAATAATTATATTTGGTCACCAGGAGGTTCAACATCAAACAATATTACTGTAACAAAAGAAGGAATGTATTATGTTTATTCCCGAAATAACACTGGGCAAGTTGTTGGAAGAGATTCCATTTATGTAAGTGTAAATTCAATTCCATTAACTCCAGAAATAAGAATAACATATATTCCAAATACAGCATATCAGTTAACTGCATTTGAACCTTCAGCAGTAACTTATTTATGGTCAAACGGTCAAACTACAGCTAGTGTAAACGTAATGCAAGCGCAGAACTTAAGTGTAAGAACAACAAATGCGTTCGGATGTACTTCTCCGATACAACAGATGAACGTGAATAGTATTATCTCAAAAAGTTGTACAACACCTGACATGTTAACTGCATACAATTTAAGCGATACATCAGCAAATTTAGGTTGGAACCCGGCAATTACTGGGGAGATCTTCAAAGTGACATATTGGGAAAATGGCTCTTCCATCCTTAAAAATGTTTCAGTATCAGGAACTACATCATCAATTTCATTACCTAATTTATTGCCAGGAACTTCTTATCGATGGTATGTTCAATCAGTATGTACCTCTGGTATATATCAAAGTGGCACATACCTCTTTAAAACATTAAGTAACCCATTAAACTGCGGATCAGTTCCAGAACATTTACGTGCAATAAATATTAAAACGAAAAAAGCAGATTTAGTTTGGTATTCCACTATTGCAGATATTTATCAAGTAAAATACCATCCAGTTGGTTCAACTACATGGAAATTTCTTCAACTAACTGGTTCATTAAATTCAAGTGGAACAACTTTATCAAACCTATTATCGAATACAACTTATGAGTGGCAAATTCAAACAACTTGCAAGGGTTATACTTCTCCTTATTCACTAACATCGCTATTCACTACACTAGATACTTGCGGTGAATTAGGCACTTTAACTCTTTTAAATATCAACATGACAACAGCAGATTTAGGATGGACAAATCTAACTCCGATGAATTCTGTTAGAATTAAAATAACGGATGTATCAACTGGAACTTATCGATTAATTTCCATTAATTATAATCCTTCAAATGGTATTTATAGTGTAACGAAATTACAACCAAATAGAAAGTATACTGCTGAAGTGCGTGGGATTTGTTCAACAGGAGTTTTTGGTCCATGGTCGAATAAAATTACGTTTACTACGACCAACATTATATTACGATTAGAAGACAATAATCCATTGCAACTTAATGGTTATCCGAATCCAACAACAGATCGATTATTCTACTCTTTTACGTCTGCTAAAAAAGGAGATTACATAGTAAAAGTATGTGATCTTTCGGGAAGAGAATTAATGCAAGAAATGCGTAGTTCAGATGAAGGCGACAATGCAAATGACGTTGCTGTAAATAATTTTGCAAAAGGAATTTACATGTTAATTGTACAAAAAGGAACAGAAACAAGTAGATTTAGATTTGCAGTAGAATAAAATTTAATAACCCGAATAATAAAAAAGACCTTTAATCAAGGTCTTTTTTATTATTCGAAATCTTTATATAATAAATATTTTTTTCTTGTAATTTTGAAAGAACGAATCCCTTCAACCCATGAAGCTCGGATTTTTTCCTCAGTAGAACTATTAATTATCTGGAGTCTTAATTCGTTAGTCCCTGCTAGATTATCAAAAAAATTATTAAAAAAGGATTGCTTATCAGCGTAGTCTTTATACATTTCTAAGAGGAAAGAAAGATTAATTTTTTTCGGATTAACACGTCCTTGTTTAACCAGATTTAAGCCAAAACACTTTTGGCCTTGGTAGGGTGGCTTTAGTGACATTCCGAGAATACTCTGCGGAATAAAATAAAATTTTCGCTTTATATTTCTAGGAGAACCGATGACTTGAAAAGGTATCATTGTGCCTCTTCCAACACTAATTTTTGTTCCTTCGAAAAAACAGAGTGATGGATATAAATTGATAGCATTTTTATTTGGCAAGTTAGGCGAAGGATTAATTGGCAAAATATAGTTTGTTAGATGATCCCAATTCAATAATTTAATTATTTTCAAATTGCAAATCATGCTATCTTTTAAAAGATATTCTCCATTTAACATTAATGCATATTCGGCAATCGTCATCCCATAAACAACAGGAATGGATTGCATTCCGACAAATGATTTAAATTTAGAATTTAATACTGGGCCATCTACATAACCACCATGAGGATTTGGGCGATCAAGAATAATAAGTTGAATATTATGACTAGCGCAAGACTCCATTACATACTGCAACGTTGATATGTAAGTATAAAATCTTACTCCAACATCTTGAATATCGAAGACTACTATATCGATGTTTTTTAAATCTTCGTCGCTTGGTTTCTCATGATCTCCATAAAGTGAAACAACCTGAAGTTTTGTGTTTTTATCAATTCCATCTTTAACATTTTCTCCAGCTTCAGAAGTTCCTCTAAAGCCATGTTCTGGAGCGAATATTACTTTCACTTTTACGTTTAATGAAATTAATGTATCAATTAAATGTGTACTTCCAATAGTTGATGTTTTATTCGCAACAATTGCAACATTTTTCCCTTTTAACAAATCAATATATTCATTAATTTGAGATGCTCCCGTTATTGGTTTAACTATGAAATTACTTCCATACAATGAATATGAGGCTGTAAAAAAAATAAAAATTAACGCTAAATTTTTAATTATATCCATTCTTCTAGGAAGACAAATAAGATGCCAAATCATTTCTTGTTTTTTCAACTATTCAACTAATGGCAAGTGACGAAACAGTTTGTTTACTTCTGTTTGTATTGGAATTGCAAAAATAATTTTTATTTATATAAATCATTCGTAAAAAAAATTATCATTAATTTAACTGCGTTATATATTTTTATTTAAACAACTGCACTTATCAAGAATTTGGTAAATTTAGCCTGAATTTCTTAACAACAGTAATTTGAACCTCCCACAATACATTTCAAATAAAATTTTAAATGTCCATTCGAAGAAAAAAAGCACTTCGAAACCTGTTGTAGCAATAGCAATAATTGGAATTGCGCTTGGGTTAACAGCCATGTTATTATCTGTAATGATTGTCACTGGCTTCAGAGGTGAAATCACCAGTAAAATCACTGGTTTTATGTCAGATATAAAATTAAGTAAATTTGACACAAACAAATCTTTTGAAGAACTCCCAATATCTCGGCACCAATCATTTGTGCAAAATATTTCATCCCTTAATACAGTTGATCACATACAATCATTTGCATATAAAGCTTGTATTTTAAAAGCTAAAGATGAAATTCAAGGTGTTGTTTTAAAAGGAGTAGATACAGATTTCAATTGGTCATTTTTCAAAAGCAAATTAGTTGTTGGTTCATTGCCAAACTTTAATGATACAACAGAAAATGAAGTATTACTTTCAACTACTATTGCTAGGAGCTTACGACTAAAAATGGGTGATTCATTTCTCGTTTTCTTTATTCAAAAGGATCGTAAAGTTAGGAAGATGAAAATTTCTGGCTTATATAATAGCGGATTAAGCGAAGACTTTGACAAGGTTTATGTGCTTTGCGATATGAATTTAATTCGTAAAGTAAATAATTGGAAAAATGACGATGTTGGTGGATTCGAAGTTTTCGCCAAAGACTTTGACAATATTGATAAAGTATCCGAAAGCGTTTATAAAACAACAGGATTTCAATTTAATTCACAAACTATAAAAGAAATATATCCTCAAATGTTTAATTGGCTTGAATTACAAAATTTAAATGTTATTGTAATTATCAGTTTAATATCATTGATTGCTGCCGTTACGATGGTATCTACTTTATTAATTTTAATTTTAGAAAACAACAAACATATCGGCCTATTAAAATCACTTGGTGCAACTGATCAATTAATATCGAAAACATTTATGAATGTTGCGTTCAAAATTATATTAAGAGGAATGTTAATCGGAAATATAATCGCTATTGGATTCGCACTCATTCAAAAAAAATTTGGTATAATTTCTTTGCCTGAAGAGTCATATTATTTATCCAAAGTTCCAGTAAATATTACTATACCTGGGATACTTCTAGTAAATATCGGAACAATATTAATTTGCAGTTTAATATTATTAATTCCATTAAAATTAATTTCCAAAATACAAGTTATTAAAGTACTGCAATATGAATAATTTAATAACGAAAAATAATTAATAAGATTTTTTCATTGGTGAATTTTTCCAAATATTAAATAAGTTAGCAGCGCCTTCAGTATCTAGACTAATCATTGGGATAGTACGTTCATCAAACGATTTATTTAATTCATCATAAATGAATGAATCATCAAATCCCGCTTTTGCAGCATCATGCCTTGAACTTGCATAATAAACATTTTTGGGTCTAGCCCAATAAATTGCACCGAGACACATTGGACAAGGTTCGCAAGTAGTATAAATTTCACAATCCTCTAATTGAAAATTACTAATATTTCTACATGCATCTCTAATTGCCATTACTTCTGCGTGTGCAGTTGGATCATTTAACGACAATACAGAATTGCAACCTTTTCCAATTACAACTCCATCCTTCACAACTACAGCACCGAAAGGGCCACCAATGCCATTGGCAAGTCCGGATGTTGCAATATCAATAGCCACTTTCATGAATTCAATATGTTCATTTATCATCTTAAGAATTATTGGTGAAAATTAAATATAATAGATTGTTTAAGGTTGGGATGCAAACTTAATGCAACAGGACATGTATGAGCTGACTTTACAAGTATTTGTTGGTGCTTTTCCGAAAAAATAATTTTAGGCATGAAAAAAATTATTTGTATTTCAGCTACTCTTCTTGGGTCAGTTGCCATGATTTTAGTTATCTCCACTTTAGTATCAATAATCGATATACCATGGCTTTTTGCTGCAATTCCCATAATTGTTAACATGCAACTACCAAGAGAGGCGGCTAGGAGATCGGTCGGCGAAAAATTTTCACCTTTACCATGATTATCCAATGGAGCGTCAGTTACAATTTCACATCCAGACTGCAAATGGATAGCAATAGTTCTTAAATCTCCTATATATGTAGTTTTGATTGTTGGCATAAAGTCAAAATTAGTTCTTCCTATCAATATGTGTATGATCCAATCGTTTAATTGTATATTTGTGACAATGAAATTCAGTAGGCTACTATTTTTAATTTCTGGACTTATAGTCTTGCATACCACAATTATGAGGGCTCAGACGAACCCAAATGAATATGTTGAAGAAAAGCCTGTTTTGATGAAAAACGAGGTTACTTATGGGTTAAATACACATACTTCTGGAACTATCGGTATTCAATTTAGACGAAGCTATAACCTAACGGTAAATAAGAAACGAATTTATGAAGGCGACTTTATCGGAATGAAACATCCGAAGGAAGTTCGAACCGTAAATCCATATTATGACAACGCAAAATCGTATGTTTTTGGAAAATTGAATACTTTTAATATTCTCAGAATAGGGACTGGTTATGAACGTACTTTGTATAATAAAGCAGAACGAAATGGAGTTGAAATACGTTTTGTTTATAGTGGCGGCCTATCCTTAGGAATAACAAAGCCAATTTATCTTGAGATATTAAAACCTACTCCCTTAACAAATCAGTATGATATTGTAGTTGAAAAATATGATCCTGAAATTCATTTTATTGATTCAATTTATGGTCGCGCCTCCTTTATATATGGAATTAATCAACTTCGATTTCATCCTGGAGGGTATGCTAAAATTGGATTCAATTTCGAATACGCGCCAATATTTGAAAATGTAAAGGCGCTAGAAATAGGTGCTATAATTGATGTATTTCCTAAAGAAATTCCCATAATGGCTTTTACAAAAAACAAACAATTTTTTCTTACCTTTTATATTACTTTAATGTTTGGCAATAAATGGTAAGTAAGAAAAAAAATGGCAATGAACGACGCAAAAATTATAGATAAAATACAGCCTGAAAGAGCAAAAAAACCTGATTGGTTAAAAGTTAAATTACCTACAGGGGAAGAATATAGAAAAGTACGGCAGCTAGTAACGGACAACAAACTACATACCATTTGCGAAAGTGGTAATTGTCCTAATATGGGGGAATGCTGGGGAGCAGGAACTGCTACTTTTATGATATTAGGGAATATTTGCACACGATCATGTGGCTTCTGTGCGGTTGCAACAGGCCGTCCAAGTGCTGTAGATTTTAATGAGCCTGTTCGTGTTGCAAATTCAGTTAAATTGATGGGGATCAAACATTGTGTTTTAACCTCTGTTGATCGTGATGACCTTAAAGATGGTGGCTCCATTATATGGGTTGAAACTATCCAAGCAATTAGAGAAATTTGTCCAGGTACAACATTAGAAACTTTAATTCCGGATTTTCAAGGTAACTGGGAAAACCTTCAACGATTAATTGATATTGCACCTGAAATTATTTCACACAACCTAGAAACTGTAAGAAGACTCACAAAGCAAGTTAGGATTCAAGCTAAATATGATAGATCTCTAGAGGTCTTAAGGCGAATCAGCGCATCAGGAATAAAAACCAAATCGGGAGTAATGCTTGGTTTAGGAGAAACAGATGAAGAATTGTTGGAAACAATGGATGACCTTGTGAATTCTGGAGTCTCCATTTTAACACTTGGACAATATCTTCAGCCAACCAAATCACATCTAGAAGTTCAACATTTTATTTCACCTGAAAAATTTGCATATTTTAAAGAAATAGGGCTATCGAAAGGAATTATATACGTTGAAAGTGGTCCTTTAGTAAGATCTTCTTATCATGCTGAAAAGCACCTATAGCATTTTATATTTGCTTTAACAGAAATATAAATCTGTTGGTTTTTAAACTTTGTTAAATACACAAATTATGATTAGAGTAGCTATTAATGGATTTGGAAGAATTGGTCGTACTTTTTTTCGAAAATTAAAAGGTCATGAAAAGATACATGTTGTCGGAATCAATGATTTAACATCAACCTCTACTTTAGCCCATCTATTAAAATATGATTCGGTTCATGGAAGATTTGATGGTGAAATTTACGCTACCGAACATTCGATCATTATTAATGGGGTTGAAATTCCTGTATCCGCAGAAACGGATCCAGAAAAATTACCTTGGAATTCACTTCGAATTGATGTTGTTTTAGAATGTACTGGAAGATTTACAAAGGAAGAACAAGCAAAAAAACATATTGAGGCAGGAGCAAAAAAAGTTATTATTTCTGCACCTGCTACTGGCGATATGAAAACAGTGGTATTGGGAGTAAATGAACATATATTAACTGGCGACGAAACGATAATTTCCAATGCTTCATGCACCACTAATAATGCTGCGCCAATGATAATGCTTTTAGATAGTAATTTTGGAATAGAATCGGCCTATGTAACAACCATTCATGCCTATACTGGAGATCAAAATTTACATGATGCACCACATAAAGATTTAAGGAGAGCTAGAGCCGCAGCTCATTCTATTATCCCAACAACTACAGGAGCAGCAAAAGCAATTACCGAAGTATTCCCAAATCTTATTGGGAAAATTGGAGGTGCAGGAATTCGTGTTCCAGTAATTGATGGTTCACTAACCGATATCACATGTATTGTTCGGAAAACAACTACAGTAGAAGAAATTAATTCCATCTTCAAACATGCCGCTGAAAATCAATTAATGGGAATTCTTCAATATACTGAGGAACCAATAGTTTCAGTAGATATAATTGGCAATAATAACAGTTGCATTTTTGATGCGCAATTAACTTCTGTTTTAGGTGAAGGTAAAATGGTAAAAATAGTTGGCTGGTATGATAATGAATCTGGGTACAGCGCAAGGCTAGTTGATCTTGTTGAAAGAGTATTCAAACAATAATTAATTCCTAAGAATCCATCGAATTCCTAATTTAAAAGTTCTTGGCGGCACTGGATAATTAGGAATTAATTCGTTTTCACCAGAGAATAAATTATGACTTATATTTTCGATTTTAAGAAAGATTACGGCTGTACCTATATCTAAGTTGGCAAAGAGATGTAATGTAGGTATACCTCCTACTGTTTTTTCATCTTGTAAATAATATTGTCCATCTGCAGGCATGTATGCATTTGCTTTATAAGCAGCTCTATATACTCCAGAAAGTCCAAATTCTGCAAGAAGTGCTTTCTTGAAAAAATAGTCCTTATATGCTATTCTACCATATATAGTAATCTCGGGCACTCTAACTATTGACTTGTCAGACCTTTCGTACAATAAATTTGTATAAAAATTAAATTTATTAATTCGGGTACTCAATATTATTCCTGATCTAACTAAATTAACGTTTCTGTTATATTGTTCCGGTAAAGCTTCAAGATTGTAATAAACTTTGTTTTCATATTTTGAAAAACTACCATAAAAAAATATATGATGATTTAACATTTCAACATTAAACTTTAATGATGAAATCTTTTCATTAAGAAAACTATTTGTCCAAGCAAAATGATTTGAATAGTAATGTTGAGAAACAGTTTCAGGTCTTATTGATGAAATGTGAAACGCACCTTCAATCGAATTAACAATATTCGTATTAAAAGATTTACTTAAATTGATATTATATGAATAATCATTTTTTTTATAAGATCCAATTTTCACGAATTGGAAATCAGACTCAATATGGAAAGAGTACCAGTTAATCTTTGCCGATACAAACGGTGTAAAATAAAATAAATTAGATTCTTGGATTAAATTTTTCTCTTTAATGTCATTTCTTGATAGCCCTGCAAAAAAAGAAGTTGAAAACAAATGAGATGAAGAAAGAAATACATGATTTAAAAAAAGACTGTTTTCAAATTCAATGTAAGAAGAAGAATCCCTTGTTGAATCAGCATTTATATAAAAATTAGAATAGAATGATGAATCATTTGTACCTTCATATGAATGACCGAATACTTTATAAGAAGAATTAAAACCAATAAATAAAGTGGACGAGTTAATAGAATCAACGACTTGCTTAGGATTATTATCAAATAGTTTTAAAGATTGTCGTAAACCACCAAAATGATTTTTAAATTTTGTAATGCCATCGACTAAGTTCAACTTCAATAGACCAAAATCTGATTTTGAAAGCCCATTTGAACTTTGCCCATCTGCAATACCACCATTTTCTTCTGCTTCCACTTTATGGAAATTATAATTGACAAGAAGAGAATACATCTTATAATTATAGTTGATAGAAGTTTCAAAAGCTTTGGTTTTCCCAAATTGATGATATAAAAAACCTTCAGATACAATACTATTAT
>JBBRAW010000048.1:0-22998 GCA_038206385.1 Bacteroidia bacterium
AAGGTAGGTTGCATACGCGTTACGCACCCGTGCGCTACTCTCATTCAGATATTGCTACCCAAAATCCCGTTCAACTTGCATGTATTAGGCCTGCCGCTAGCGTTAATCCTGAGCCAGGATCAAACTCTCCATTGTAAAATTTGTTTATCTGCCGAAGCAAATATGATGTGCTCAGATTACCTAACATCTTAATTTAATTAAGATGGCTTATTATTTCCTACCAATCCTTCAAAGAACGTTTTAACAACTGACGCTTACTCCGCGCCTATAAATTTAATGTTGTAATAATCTATTTAGAACAATTTCCCGTTGTTGTTATTGGGGGTGCAAAAGTACAATCTCTTTTTCATCCTACCAAATTTATTTGCAACTATTTTTAAGAACTTTTCATTGTGAGTTGCTTATATCCGTGAACGGGAGGGCAAAATTAGTACGACTTTCCGCATTGTCAAATAAATATGAAAGAAATATTCATAAAATTATATAAGTACGTGTTATTTAGAGCACTAAGTTTTAATCATACTCCTACTAACAACCAATTATATCCCTAAAACATGATTTTTTACCTATTATTATCATTAAGCTCTCCACGTTTATTACCCTAAAACGTCATTTTTTTAATCAGTGAAGCGGAAAAAATTTCAATAAATCAATAATAACTAGTTAACCAAAGACCGAAATCAACTGTTTTTTCCAACTCATGCCAATGAATTCCGTCAACTATATCTAAGAATTTGATTTTGCTTATCTGTTATCTCGAATTTTTAATTTCCTAATTGCCCTTCTCAACAGGATATTAATTTCTATTTTGCTATACCAATTCGAAAGATTAAACAGTTTTAAGCCAAATCGTGTTATCATTTAATTTGAAATTTAAATTTTTATGTCACTCCGTAATCTATTTTAGAGCCCGGTTACAATTTGTAACGATACTATATATTATGTATGAATGCAATAATTCAAGTAAAAGACGTGACCAAAGTGTATTCAAGTCATGTTGCACTTAAAAATGTTAGTCTTGTAATCCCTCAAGGTTCTGTTTTTGGATTGCTCGGACCAAATGGAGCAGGGAAAACCTCTCTTATCAGAATAATAAATCAGATCACTGCTCCTGATTCTGGAGAAGTACTCTTTAATGGAAATCGATTACATAACGACCACACTAAAGAAATTGGATATTTACCTGAGGAAAGAGGTCTGTATAAGAAGATGGAAGTAGGAGAACAAGCGCTTTATCTAGCTAGGCTTAAAGGTTTAAGTAGACAAGAAGCTATCAAAAGGCTCAAGTATTGGTTTGGAAAATTTGAAATTACTGAATGGTGGAACAAGAAAATAGAAGAACTAAGCAAAGGAATGCAGCAAAAGGTTCAATTTATTGTGACTGTTGTTCATGAACCCAAACTGTTAATTCTTGATGAACCATTTACAGGATTTGATCCACTGAATGCGAACCTTGTTAAAGATGAACTTCTAGACTTAAAACGAAAAGGAACTTCAATCATTTTATCGACTCACAGAATGGAATCAGTAGAAGAGTTATGCACGCATATTGCATTAATTCATAAGTCACATAAATTACTAGATGGTGATGTCGCTAGCATTAGGAAATCCTATCGTTCAAATACCTTTGAAATTGAATACGAAGGAAATAATATAGGCTTGGCGAATAGTCTTTGGGGGGATTTCGAATTAATGGAAAATGAATATCAAGGTGAATATAAAAAAGCAAGAGTTAAATTTACTGGGCAAGTTGCTACGAACCAACTTCTTCAATCTCTCATTAATAATGTAAATGTGATTAGCTTTAAAGAGGTAATTCCTAGTATGAGTGATATCTTCATTAAAACAGTTAGTCCTTTAGAAGCATAAAAAGATTATGAATAAAATATTATTAATTGTTCAGAGAGAATATCTAACCCGAGTAAAGAAAAAATCCTTCATTATAATGACCATCCTTGGTCCACTTTTAATGGCTACCATTTTTGTTGCACCACTTTTGATTTCTGAATATTCAAAAAATGATGGCTATAAGGTGCATATTATCGACCAAGCCCCGAAAATTTTCACCACGATTCTGCCATCTTCTGAGACTGTACAATTTGTTAACGATACTATAAATTTAGAAGCTGCGAAAAAGGCTTTTGATTCCGATAAGGAATACGGGATATTATATATACCTGCAGACGTAATAAAAAATCCTGGCGGTATTGTTCTTTACACAGAAAAGCAAGCGAATATTAAGGTAACTAGTTATATTGAACGTGTTTTAAAAGAAGATATCGAAAAGGATAAACTCAAGTATGAGGGAATATCTGCCCAAACGCTTGAATCGATCAAAACAGAAATAGACTTAAAAACACTAACTCTAAAAGGTGAAGAGAATGATTCATCGTTAAACACGATTGTTGGATTTGCAGCGGGGATCATGATATATATGTTCATTTTCCTTTATGGTGTGCAAGTGATGAGAGGTGTTATTGAAGAGAAAACAAATAGAATTGTAGAAGTTATTATTTCATCAGTTAAGCCATTTCAATTGATGATGGGCAAAATTATTGGGATTGCATTGGTGGGATTCACTCAATTTCTACTATGGATAGTTTTAACCTTCACTATATCATCAATAGTAAATACGATCATTTACAATAAAAAAACAGATCCGAAAGAGATTGTACAAGACCTTCAGCATCATTCAATGAACGAAAGTGTTGCACACGCTAAGGGGGAATTGCCAATGCAAAACAAAGATCTGCTTAAAATGATGGGCAATCTTTCCTCTATCAATTTTCCTAGGATACTTGTTTGTTTTATAATTTATTTTCTGTGTGGATATCTTTTATATTCCGCATTATTTGCTGCAATTGGGGCTGCGGTAGATAATGAAACAGAAACACAGCAATTTATGTTGCCTGTTACGATACCGTTAATATTATCATTTATGGTTGCGCAAACGGTTGTTACTAATCCCGATAGTCAACTAGGGTTTTGGTTTTCAATGATTCCACTTACTTCGCCCGTTGTGATGATGGTTCGAATTCCATTTGGTGTACCTAATTGGCAAATAGCCTTATCCATGTCGCTATTAATACTTGGTTTTATCGGAACAACGTGGTTAGCTGGAAAAATTTATCGTACTGGTATCCTTCTCTACGGAAAAAAAATAAGTTATCGCGAAATATCGAAATGGTTATTTTACAAAGATTGACTTCATGAAAGTCGCTATAATAGATTGTGGCACGAATACTTTTAACTTATTGATTGCTGAAAATCAAGATAATCAATGGAAACATCTTTATCGAGCAAAACGAGTTGTAAAATTAGGATCTGGAGGAATTATTGGAAGAGTCATAGCAGAAGATCCTTTTAATAAGGCTGTTGAAGCACTAAAATCCTACAAGAAAATTATTAAGAAGTATAAAGTTATTAAAACAATTGTTGTTGGTACAGCGGCAATAAGAGATGCTAAAAATAAATCAGCATTACTAGAAAAAGTAAAAAAAGAAACTGGCTTTTCGATTCAACTTATCTCAGGATCAACGGAAGCCAAACTTATTTATAACGGTGTTAGTAAAGCAATAATATTAGGCGAAGAAACGTCTCTCATTTTAGATATTGGTGGTGGAAGTGTCGAATTGATTATTTGCAATGACAAAAAGATTTTTTGGAAAAAGAGTTTTAGATTAGGCGCTGCAAGGTTAAAAGAGCAAATCCAACCCTCAGATCCTATACTACATTCTGAAATAAAAAAATTAAATAATTTTTTAGCAGAAAATCTAATTTCATTTATTGAAGCTGTAGCGAAATTTAAACCTAAAAAACTGGTAGGATCGAGTGGTTCATTTGATACATTCGCTTCATTAATCTTAAATAAAACGGATGACCTTAATTTGATTCGTCGTAAAACTGAATATCAGTTTAATTTAAAGAAATATAAAACACTTCATAAAGAATTAGTAAAATCAACTTACAAGGAAAGGTTAAGGATGAAAGGAATGCTGCGTATGAGGGCGGATATGATTGTTGTAGCTTCTCTATTTCTTACATTTGTACTCTCAAAAACAGGAATACGCAAATTACACCTTTCTACTTATTCATTAAAAGAAGGATTATTAATGAGTATACAATAGTTAACTATAATAAAATTATTAATCAATTGTGCTATGGCGAAGATTTTAGTGATCGATGATGAAAAAAGTATTCGAAATACTTTAAAAGAAATTCTTGAATACGAGGGTCACGAAGTTAAAGATGCCCCTGATGGAATTGAAGGATTGGACATCGCTTTTGCAGAAAAATTTGATATTATTTTGTGTGATATCAAAATGCCAAAGATGGACGGAATTGAAGTACTTGAAAAACTACTTGAACGTATCCCCGATATTCCAATTATCATGATTTCTGGACATGGTACTATTGAAACCGCAGTTGAAGCAATAAAAAAAGGCGCTTATGATTTTATTTCTAAGCCTCTTGATTTAAATAGAATGTTGATTACTCTGCGTAATGCAATGGAAAAAACAACACTAGTTCTTGAAACGAAAACATTGAAACGTAAGATCAATCGATCAACGGAAATGGTTGGTGCATCGGAACCAATACAAAAAATAAAAGACATGATTAGTAGGGTTGCTCCTACTGATGCTCGAGTTCTAATTACAGGAGAAAATGGTACGGGAAAGGAATTAGTAGCTCGTTGGATTCATGAGCAAAGTAATAGAAATCAACTTCCATTAATTGAAGTTAATTGTGCGGCTATTCCGTCTGAACTTATCGAGAGTGAATTATTTGGTCACGAAAAAGGTGCATTCACTTCTGCCATCAAACAACGTATTGGAAAATTTGAACAAGCAAATGGTGGCACTTTATTTTTAGATGAAATTGGTGACATGAGTTTATCTGCACAAGCGAAAGTATTACGTGCATTGCAAGAAAATAAAATTACACGTGTTGGAGGTGAAAAAGAAATTACTGTAAATGTTCGCGTTATAGCAGCTACCAATAAAGATTTGAAAAAAGAAATTGAACACAATAATTTTCGAGAAGATTTATATCATCGCTTAAGTGTGATTTTGATTCAAGTTCCATCATTGAATGAGCGTAAAGATGATATTCCTCTAATTGCAAATCACTTCTTACTACAAATTTGCGAAGATTACTCTATACCGATTAAAAATTTCGCAGAAGATGCATTTACTGAGTTAAAAAAAATTAATTGGACTGGAAATATCCGCGAACTAAGAAACGTTGTTGAACGACTAATTATACTTTGCGACAAAACAATTACAGGAAGTGATGTTCAAAATTTTGCTTCAAAAGCGATTGCATAAATTTATGTGAAAAGTATTATCAAAAAAGCCATGACTTAATTTTCATGGCTTTTTTGATACTGCAGAATTATTTATTTTTTTTAGGTGCATCTTTTAAACAACAAGACTTAAGTTTTTTGTACGCTTTCAAATCGGCTGGTATAGAATCTGCATCATATCCAATTGATGCAATAGATTTCCGCAAAATATCAGGATTTGTTTTTTCTGAGTTGTAAATAACAGTTACTATTTTTGTGTCATTATCAAGCTGCGCAGATTTAACTCCTTTCTCATAATTTAATTGCCTCTCGATAGCTTCTTTACATTCACCACATCGAGCGGAAGTTTGAATTTTTATGTTTGTTGTTTGTGCATTAACTTGTAATGCAATGAATGCACAGAATAACAAGAGAATTGTATTTTTCATAATTTGTTTTATTTTATTGATAAACGTACCCCAAGATAAATTTTCCTTCCCATTATTGGACCCCAAACTCTTGTAGCATCGAAGTCATTGCTGAAAGGATTTTGTGATGAGATGATTGGATTTTGTTGAGTAAAATTTAATAAGTTTTCACCCCCTAAGTAAAGATCCCATTTTTTAAAGGCACGTGTTATTTGTGCTTGTAACATAAAATAATCAGGTGACTGTTCAGTAGCAAAGTCTGTTTGGGAACTTGTAGCGGGAAGCGGCTTAGCACCTTCCCATTGTAATGTTGCATCAAAGATCCAAAATTCTTTATGTGTTTTGTATGAAACATTTAAGAGTGCCTTCTCTTTTGCAACTAATGGTTTAGATTGATTTGTTAATGATAAATAATCCGTATGGACATCATCCATTTTATAAGCAAGTTTTACATCAAGATGTTCAACAAGTTCAAACGTGAAGGTAGTTTGAAAACTATTTGCATACGATTTGCCTTTCAAATTATAATACAGTACAGCATCATTTCTTGAATATTGATCAAGAATCAATTGATGGCGAAATTCCGTTCTATAATAATCCAGTGCTAAACTAGCTTCATGATCAAAAATCTTAAATCGAGAAGTGATATTAACACCTCCATTCCACGCATCTTCAAGCTCCGGCTTCTCGAGTATTATTAATTTTTTAGCGCTCACCATTACACCAATATTATCTGCAAATGGATTTGCTGATCGATAACCTCTTCCTCCAGAAATACGCATAATGAATTCTGGCGCAAAATTATATTTTAAGTGCAATCGAGGTGTAAGGAGCCATCCATATAAATTATGATGATCGATACGTGTACCTAAAATAGCTCCAAACTTTTTGGAATCGCCACCAAAAGTATATTCACCAAAAACTCCAGGAACTAATTCTGTTCGACTAAATGCGGAATCATTATAGCTTTCAACATAATCATCAAGTTTATAATCTGCGCCAACTTTTATATGGTGATTGGTAGTTCTAATTATGTTGATGTAACTATAATTTAAATAAATAGATCGTTGTGTTCCGGAATATTTTTTCAAGCCAAAATATCCATCTTGTTGATGATAAGTCCATGATGTTTGTAAACCCATTGATTTGAATGGCGTTTTAGGATAGACTAAACCAGTCTTGGTGTAAAGCTCTAGTCGTTTGGTTATTATCCCAAAGCCATAAGAATTTGTAGTTCCTCTATCAATGTCTTTATCAAAAGAAACTTGACCACCTTGACGATCTTCATACAAACTTTTTAATCCGATTTGTCCTTCAAGTTTTTTACCATCGTGATAAAAAAAGCGGTTGTAAACATTGAATTGTTTGTTGAGGGGTTGATCTAAAAATCCATCCTTATTATGATCACTTTTAACACCAACATAATCAGCGTGTGTCATCAACATGTATTTCCATTTTTTACTAAGCGAAATATTATTGATGTTATTAAATTCAAGCTTTCCCTCATTGTCGGTATAAATATTTATATAGAAGGGATCTGTTTTCTCTGGCTTTTTAAATTCAACATTTAATTGTCCTGTGATTGCTTCGTATCCATTTGCAACTGATCCCGCTCCTTTACTTATTTGAATAGATTCCATCCATGGACCAGGAACGTAACTTAATCCGTAAGGCACTGCCAAACCCTTAAGTGTTGGAATATTTTCTGCTAATGTTTGAGTATAAATTCCGGATAAACCGAGCAATTGAATTTCCTTTGACCCAGTTACTGCATCGTTATAATTTACATCAACAGATGGATTGGTTTCGAAACTTTCGGATAAATTACAACATGCAGCTTTTAGCAATTCACCTTCTGTGATTAGTTCAGAATTAATGGGCTTTAATGTTGAAATTTCAGTAGCATGACGTCTTGCTTTTATCTCGACAGTTTTTAATTCAAGCGACTTTAATTGAACTTTAATAATTTGTTGTGCATCGAGAATTTCAAAGGTATCATTGAGATAGCCCACATAGCTTATTATTAATTTGTGCGGAAGAGCAACTTTCAAATCCAGTCTAAAATCTCCTTTTTCATCAGTGACTGTACCTATAGTTGTATTCTCCCAAAACACATTTGCAAATGGTAAAGTATATAGCATTCCACTTCTTTCTGATCCAAATACTTTTCCAGCAATTTTTATATCTTGAGCTTGAACGATAATGCTTTGCAGCATACAGATAATTATTAATAAAAATCTATCTTTTATTTTAAATGATTTCATTTTTTTATGTTGTAATAATTTAACATTGTTAGATGATCTACAGATATAATTTCTATAGATTTAAAAAATCTAATTTATTTCAAATTAAAAAAACACAATGTTGAATAATAATTTCATGGTTACAATTTTCTTGATGAATATCAAGAGGCAAAAAAAACTTATCTTCATTCAAGTAATAAGCAAATAGTTGATGATTAATAAAAGTAAAATTATTGACTAGAGAATGATCCAAAAATAATTTATAATCAAGATTTGATGAATGGTAAAGTGGAATATTAAAATATGCATTTATATTGAGGCAACAGGATGATTTGTTGGAAGTAAAAGATTCGGATCTTAAATCTTTTATCATATTACATTTTTCGCCTGCATTAGTTGATTTTGAACAACAGCACCCTGTAATAGCATCCGTATTTTCTTTCGATTCGCAAGATACATTCGACATTTTTGCTTTTTCAATACATAAATGAACGGAATAAAATGATCCCAAGCTACCCAATAAAAGGACAGTGATGAAGAGATAAGATAAGAGATTATGCTGCAAATATTTCATTCTAAGCAAAGATAAGGCTAATATGTGCGAATTATTCGTTTAATGATATGTTTATAGATCTAAATTGATTGAAAAAACAATGGATTTGCTATTTTTACACTTTAAATAAATAATTACGTTTCTTATATGAGCTTGATAGCAGACATCCATGCACGTGAAATTTTAGATTCGCGTGGAAACCCGACGGTTGAAGTTGAAGTAATCACACAAGATGGAATTTTAGGAAGAGCTGCCGTTCCTTCTGGTGCATCAACAGGAAAACACGAAGCTGTTGAAATTCGCGACAATGACAAAAATCGATTTGGAGGCAAAGGTGTTTTAAAAGCAGTGAATCATGTAAACACTGTTATCGCAGAAGAATTAAGAGGTATGTCAGTACTCGATCAACTTGCATTGGATAATGCGATGATTAACCTCGATGGAACGGAAAATAAATCAAGGTTAGGAGCGAATGCCATTCTTGGTGTTTCTCTTGCATCTGCGAAAGCGGCAGCAGCTGGATCGGGAATGTCGTTATTTAAATATGTTGGTGGTGTAAATGCACATCTTTTACCATTGCCCATGATGAATATTCTTAATGGTGGTGCACATGCTGATAACCGAATTGACTTTCAAGAATTTATGGTCATGCCTGCGGGTGCTAAGAGTTTTTCAGAGTCGTTGAGAATGGGAACGGAAGTATTTCATACCTTAAAAAAAGTTTTAAAAGATAAAGGCTTAAGTACGAATGTTGGTGATGAAGGCGGATTTGCTCCCAACTTACAATCGAATGAGGAAGCTATTCAATGTGTAATACAAGCAATAGAGCAGGCTGGTTATAAACCTGGTCATGATATGTGGATTGCAATGGATGCTGCAAGCACAGAATTTTACGACGAAGAAAGTGGTATGTATATTTTCAAAAAATCAACAGGCGACAAATTAACTTCTTCTCAAATGGTTAGTTTTTGGAAAGACTGGTGTTCCAAATATCCAATAATTTCTATTGAAGATGGTTTAGCGGAAGATGACTGGAAAGGATGGGCAGAATTAAATGCTGCTATTGGTGATAAGGTTCAAATAGTTGGTGATGATTTATTTGTTACCAATGTTAAACGTTTATCAAGAGGGATTGAAGAAAAATCTGCTAACTCCATTTTAATAAAGGTTAACCAGATAGGTACTTTGAGTGAAACGATTTCTGCTGTTTCAATGGCGCAACAAAATTCTTTTACTGCTGTGATGAGTCATCGCTCAGGCGAAACGGAAGATTCTACAATTGCCGATTTAGCAGTAGCTTTGAATACTGGCCAAATAAAAACAGGTTCGGCATCTAGATCAGATAGAATAGCCAAATACAATCAACTATTGCGAATTGAAGAAGAATTGGGAAATAGTGCAGGCTTTAGTGGCTTAAACTTTAAATATATTAAATAAGTTTTGATTTTTTAGAATGGGAAATGATCCAAATCAACCTAACGACAACGAGTTAAATCAATCGTATGGGGATGAAGCTGATGATGAAGATGAGGGACATCTAATAGAAGAACATTTAGATGACTCCTCTGAATCTGGTCGTAGAAGAAGGCGAAAAAGGAGAATCAAAATTCGGAAACGAGTTCGCATAAAGCGAAAAAGTAGTCCGAAGAAGAAAGCACGTAAAATGTTGAGTAGTGTTGCTTGGGTGCTCATTGTAGCTGCATTTATCTTCACCTTAATTATGCTTGTTCTTCAACTTGACTTATCATCAAAGCATAAAAAAAGACGTAGTGACATTACAGAACCTTCTGTAAAAGCGTTTACAGAATTAATATTACTTACTTGATTATTTGTTGTGATTGGGAGTACATTTTAGTACCTTCGAGCCTTCAAAATTTTAGAATAGCATTGACTATAAAATGGATCGTTTAAAAGAAAAATTTGCTGCAAAAGCACTTCCTCTCGCTGATGAGATAAAGACTATGATCAAAGAGCATGGAGACCTAGTTTTAGGGAGCTATACTATAGAACAAGTTTATCATGGAATGAAAGGCATGATAGGTATGGTAACAGAAACTTCTAAACTTGATCCCGAAGAAGGAATTCGTTTTAGAGGATATTCAATTCCTGAACTTAGAGAAAAACTTCCAAGAGGAAGCGGTGGAGAGAATCTTCCAGAGGGAATTTTTTATCTTCTACTTACTGGAGATTTACCGAGTGAAGAAGATGCTCGTGAAGTAAGTAATGCTTGGGCGAGAAGAAGTCAAGTGCCGAAGCATGTTTTTGATATGTTGGATACTTTGCCTAAGCATACACATCCAATGACCCAATTCAGTCTTGCGATTTTAGCAATGCAAACGGAAAGTAATTTCGCTGCTGCTTACAGAAAAGGAATCAATAAGAAACAGTATTGGGATCCGATGTACGAAGATATCATGAATTTGATAGCTCGTCTTCCTCGTATAGCAGCATATATTTATCGACGTACTTACAAAGACAGTGTACACATTGAGCCAGATCCGAAATTAGATTGGGGTGCAAACTTCGCTCACATGTTAGGGTTTGATGATGATGGAATGAAAGCATTGATGCGTTTGTATCTAACGATCCATGTTGATCATGAAGGTGGAAACGTTTCTGCACATACAACACATCTTGTGGGTTCTGCTTTAGGTGATGCATACTATTCACTTGCATCAGGAATGAATGGTTTAGCAGGTCCTTTACATGGATTAGCAAATCAAGAAGTTGTTCGTTGGATTTATGATTTGCGCGAGTTTTACAAAGGTGCAATGCCAACAAAAGAACAAATAAAAGAATACGTTGAAAAGACTTTGGCAGAAGGTCGTGTGGTGCCTGGATACGGTCATGCTGTATTGCGTAAAACTGATCCTCGTTATATTGCACAGATGGAATTTGCTCAAACGCATTTAGCAGATGATGAACTATTCAAAATTGTACAGATGCTTTATGAAGTTGTTCCAGAAATTTTAAAAGCAACAGGTAAGATTAAAAATCCTTGGCCAAACGTAGATGCTCATTCAGGAGTATTACTGATTCATTATGGACTAACAGAATATGATTTTTATACTGTATTGTTTGGAGTATCTAGAGCTATTGGAGTGCTAACAAGTTTACTTTGGGATCGTGCATTAGGATCACCAATTGAACGTCCAGGATCAGTTACTACGGAGTGGATGAAATTGCAGATTGAGAAATCAAAAGCAACTACTGCATAAACGAATTAAGAATTAAGAATTAAGAATTAAGAATTAAGAATTAAGAATTAAGAATTAAGAATTAAGAATTAAGAATTAAGAATTAAGAAAAAGCGCGGAAGAATAAATTCTTCCGCGCTTTTTGTATCTATTAAATTGAAAAGTGATTTATGATGCTATTAATTGTTTACCGCGCGTAATTGCATTTTTTAAGCCATCAGGGTTTTTACCACCGGCAGTTGCATAAAACGGTTGTCCTCCACCTCCGCCTTGAATTTCTTTTGCAAGTGTACGAATGATTGTTGTTGCATTTAATCCTTTATCGGCAACTAAATTTTCAGACATAATTAAAGATAAATGTGGTTTGTTATCAACATTTGAACCTAACAAAAGAAACAAATTATCAATTTGATTTTTTATTTCGAAAGAAATATTTTTTATAGATTCAGCAGGAAGATTTACTTCTTCAATAATAGTGTTGATACCATTTAATGTTTGTACCTTTTTTAATAATGCTGCTTTTATTACTTGCGCCTTTTCGTGATTAAATACATTTAACTGATCACGAAGTTTTTCATTTTCATCAAGAACACTTTCAATTCCTTTAACAATGTCGGCAGGGTTTTTCAAGAGCTCTTTTATTTTATCCAAGCTGGCTAACTGATCTACTAAAAATGCTTCTGCATGATCAGCTGTAGTTGCTTCTAAACGACGAACACCTGCAGCAACTGCGCTTTCAGCAAGCACTTTAAAATAACCAATTTCTCCTGTTGCCTTAATATGTGTTCCTCCACAAAGCTCCACCGAATAATTTTTATCAAATGTAATCACACGAACAAATTCACCATATTTTTCACCGAAGAGTGCTGTTGCTCCTTCTGCTTTCGCTTGCGCAATTGGAATATTACGTTGTTCATTTAATGGAATATTCTCACGCACCTTACGATTAACAATTTGCTCAATCCTTTTCAATTCTTCATCAGTAATTTTGGCGAAATGAGAAAAGTCGAAACGCGTATGTTCATCATTTACTAAAGAACCTTTTTGTGCAACATGATTTCCTAAAACTTCCTTTAATGCTGCATGCAATAAATGTGTTGCACTATGATTTTTAGAAATAGATGATCGTCGTGTACGATCAACCATTGCATGAAATACAACATTTAGATCAGTAGGCAATTCATCAACAAAATGAATGATTAAATTATTTTCTTTTTGTGTATCCGTAATGCGAAGATGTTTACTGTTGTATTCTAAAATTCCGGTGTCACCAACTTGTCCGCCGCTTTCAGCATAGAAAGGAGTTTTACTTAACACCAATTGATATTGTTCTTTGTTAACCTTCTTTACTTTTCGGTATTTTATCAGCGTAGCTTCTGCTTCCAATGAATCATAACCAACAAATTCTACTTCATCATCTTCACTCACTTGAACCCAATCATCTGTACTTACAGCAGTAGCTTTACGGGAGCGATTTTTTTGTTCTGTCATGCATGCATGAAAGCCATCCATATCTACTTCTTTACCACTTTCGCGAGCCATCAATTGTGTGAGATCAATTGGGAAACCATAAGTATCATACAATTCAAAAGCAAAATCTCCAGCGATAGTCTTTTCCTTCCATGCTTCGAACTTTTTAATTCCTGTATCTAATGTTCTTAAAAAAGATATTTCTTCTTCTTGAATTACTCTAGCAACAAAATCTTCTTGCGCTTTTAATTCTGTAAATACATCTTTAAATTGTTCAGAAATTAGAGCAACTAATTTGTAAAGAAATGGCTCTTTGATATTCAAAAATGTAAATGCATAGCGCACAGCACGACGAAGAATTCTTCGGATAACATAACCAGCTTTATTGTTTGATGGAAGTTGACCATCCGCAATCGTAAATGAAATTGCACGAATGTGATCTGCTAAAACCCGCATAGCAATATCTGTTTTTTCATTCGAACCATATTTTATTCCGCTAGTCTTTTCGATGTACTGAATCGTTGGTTGAAAAACATCCGTATCGTAATTTGATTTATGCTGTTGAATTGCCACGCATAAACGTTCGAAACCCATACCAGTATCAACGTGTCGCGCAGGAAGTGACTCAAGACTGCTATCCGCCTTACGATTAAACTCCATGAATACATTGTTCCAGATTTCGATTACTTGTGGATCGCTCATATTCACGAGTGTTGCGCCATCTATCTTTTTACGATCAGCATCTTTACGCAAATCAAAGTGAATCTCAGAGCAAGGACCGCAAGGACCCATATCACCCATCTCCCAAAAATTATCCTTTTTGTTACCCATCAAGATTCGATCTTCTGAGATTAATGCCTTCCAGCAATCATAAGCTTCTTGATCAAAAGCTAAATTTTCTTTTGGGTCGCCTTCAAAAACCGTAACATACAATCTATCCTTTGGCAACTTGTAAACCACTGTAAGTAACTCCCAAGCCCAAGCAATTGCTTCCTGCTTAAAATAATCGCCAAACGACCAATTGCCAAGCATCTCGAACATAGTATGATGGTAAGTATCAACACCAACTTCTTCAAGGTCATTATGTTTACCAGACACGCGCAAGCACTTTTGTGTGTTCGCAACTCGAGTAGCAAACGGTTGAACATTACCAAGAATGATATCTTTAAACTGATTCATTCCGGCATTGGTGAACATCAGAGTAGGGTCGTTTTTAACAACGATTGGTGCTGATGGAACGATAGTATGTCCCTTAGATTTAAAGAAATCGAGGAATGCTTGGCGGATGTCGGAGGAACTCAAATTATTCATTGGATGGAACTAGCTTTATTCTTCTATTTTTGTAAGATTGCAAAGTTAAAAAATGATTAATGCCGAAGGCTAAATACTACTTCAATACTGAGTCGCTAAAATACGAGCGGGTTATTATTAGCTTCAAGAAACGATTTTGGAGAGTGATGGGGTGGCTGGCATCAGCATTAGTATTTGGCTCTATAGTTCTACTTTTTGCATATTCGTTTTTAGATTCGCCTAAAGAAAAACAGTTACGTAGAGAATTAAATGAGATGAATTTGCAATATGAATTGATTCAACAAAGAATGCAATTGGCATCAACGGTACTTACGGATTTACAACAAAAAGATGATCAAATTTATCGTGTAATTTTTGAGGCAGAACCCATTCCTTCTACTGTTCGTGAAGCTGGATATGGTGGTGTAAATCGATACAAAGAATTGGAAGGTTTTGATAATTCTGATTTGATGACAAATACATCACAAAAGCTAGATAAATTATATCGTCAGTTGTATATTCAAAGTAAATCATACGATGAAGTTTTTGAGTTGGTGAAAAAGAAAGGAGAACTGCTAGCTTCTATTCCTGGGATTCAGCCTGTATCAAATAAAACACTTACACGCATTGCCTCTGGTTTTGGATATCGTGTTCATCCAATTTATAAAACAGTAATCATGCATGATGGAATTGATTTTACTGCGCCTATTGGAACAGAAATTTATGCTACTGGAAATGCTGTTGTAACAAAAGTAGAGTATAACGGTCGTGGGTATGGTAACAACGTAATGTTGAATCATGGATTCGGATATGAAACTTTATACGGACACATGAGCCGGTTTAATGTTACGCAAGGACAACATGTAAAGCGTGGTGACATCATCGGATACGTTGGGAATACGGGATCCTCTACTGGTCCGCATGTGCATTATGAAGTTATAAAAAACGGACAAAAAATTGATCCAATAAATTTCTTCTTTAACGATTTGAGTGCTGAAGAATACGATAAAGTACGAGAGATGGCGACACAGCAAAATCAGTCATTCGATTGAACATAATACCAATTGTATAACTTACAATCTTCGATCTAAAAAATATCATCATGGTGCCATTAATAGATTTTGATAAAGAGCAAGAAAAACTTTATTACAGTATTGGTGAAGTTGCAGAAATATTTAAAGTGAATACTTCATTAATACGTTTTTGGGAAAATGAATTTGAAGTATTACAACCTAAAAAAAATAAAAAAGGAAATCGATTATTTACAGTTGAAGATTTATCAAATTTAAAATTGATTTACCATTTAGTAAAAGAAAGAGGTTATACGTTAGATGGTGCGAAGAAGAAACTTAAAGATAACAAAGGTGATCTTGAACAACAAGTGGAGATAAGAGAATCACTTTTAAAGATTAGATCTTACCTCGAAGAATTGAAAGATCAATTATAATATCTCTTTTTTTTCTGCACTCACACGAAATGAAAATGTTTTATGTATAACGAAACTCAAAACACCAATAGTTAATGCAGAAGCTGCTCTTGCAATTGTAGGATACCACTCCAACTTTTTAATCAAGAAACTCATCATTACATAATTAAATCCAAGAATAACAATTGCTACTAGTACGTAACGAAAAAGTTGTTTGTGTGTTTCCAAATCGGATTCTTTGAACACCATAAATTTTGTTATAAGGAAATTTGTTATTAGTCCGCAGGTATATGATAAAATTAAAGACGCAGTTGCTGCAGATACAGTTACTATCCCAAACATATCAATATCCGACTTCTGATAAATATAATTATACGCTAAAAAATAAATAGTAATATCAACCCAAGTTGCTATTCCTGCTGAAATAAAATAGCGAAAAACTTTTGAATTAAGGAGTTTTTTAATATTCATTATTTTAATTCTATTGTTATGGTGTTAGATGAATTATGCTTGTAAATCCTCTATAAATAATTATTAGATAGCAGATAATTTTTTACATAATCCCCTACTCCATCTTCTACACTTGCAAATGGATTTTTATAACCTGCTTCAATTAATTTCGACATTTCTGCTTCTGTAAAATATTGGTATGTATCTCGTATGTCAGCTGGAATATCTATGAATTCAATAGCTATAGGAGTATTCATTGCTTCAAATGTCGCAACTGCAAGATCATAAAATGAGCGAGCTTTACCAGTTCCCAAATTATAGATTCCTGATTTAATTTTATTTTGAAATAAATAAATACAAACTGATACAACATCTTTCACGTAAACGAAGTCGCGAATTTGCCAACCATCTTTATAGTCTGCGCGATGCGATCGAAATAATTTCACCTTACCATTTTCTTTGATCTGATTAAATGCATGCATGATTACAGAAGCCATTCTGTTTTTATGATATTCATTGGGTCCGTAAACATTAAAAAATTTTAGTCCTACCCAATTTGGTGGAGTTTGCGTTTGTTGTAAAGCCCAAATATCAAATTCTTGTTTCGACCATCCATAAGGATTCAATGGTTGCAACTTTGGGATTTGCATTTCATCATCAACATATCCGAATTCTCCGCCTCCATACGTAGCTGCAGAGGATGCATATAC
The DNA here is from genome assembly GCA_038206385.1 of Bacteroidia bacterium. Taxonomy (GTDB): domain Bacteria; phylum Bacteroidota; class Bacteroidia; order AKYH767-A; family OLB10; genus JANXSD01. The sequence continues at coordinate 17,052 of JBBRAW010000048.1, forward strand.
GAATGGAATATTATTTTTGAAACAATAATTCCAAAGCATTTTTGTGTATGCAACATTTAAGCGATCAAAAATTTCTTTATTGAATTCAGTTGTATCCGTTCGTGCACCGATATGAAATACATAAGAAACCTTTCCTGGATTTTGTTCGAGCCATTTTTCAAAAACATCTCTTTCGATTTTAGAATCAAACTTTTTATTATGAAGATTTTCAGCTTTATCGATTTTCGAAAAGTCATCAACAAGAATAAGATTCGTATGTCCTAACGTATTTAATTTACTCACCAAACAACTGCCTATAAAACCAGCTGCGCCTGTAACTACAATCATGCTAAACTATTTATTCATTTATAAATATAGGTTCACTTAATGTTGGTAATAATCCAAGCTCTATTCCTTTCGAAAAAAGCGCTTTTATAGCTGCCTTACCATCGTTGCCCAAATCTATTGAAAATTTGTTCACGTAGAGGCGAATATGTTGTTGTTGTACCTCGCGACTCATTTCCTGGGCATTATTACTAACAAACTCTTTCGAATCATTTGGATTTGCGAAAGCATGTTCGATAGAATTTTTGATGCAAGTATTAATTTCCCTTTTTAACTCTTCCGAAAGTGAACGACGAACAGCGATACATCCTAGCGGAATAGGAAATCCGGTATTGCTTTCCCAAGATTCGCCCAGATCAGCAACTTTAAGTAAACCTTTCTTTTGATATGTAAATCGATTTTCATGAATGATAAGACCAGCATCGCAATCTCCATTCAAAACAGCGTCTTCTATCTCTGAGAACAGCATTTCTACTTTATTTTTGCATTCAGGAATGAAAATGCTCATCAAAAGATTAGCTGTAGTATATTTTCCTGGAATGGCGACTTTGCAATTGACTAAATCACTTAACATTAATGGCACTTTACTGATAATCAGAGGTCCGCAATTTTTTCCTAACGCACTTCCTGCCGATAAAATTTGGTAATGATTAGAAACAAAGGCATAAGCGGCGAAACTTAGTTTTGTTACATCTAATTTGTTGCTTTTTGCGTTTATATTAAGGGCTTCAACATCTAGAAGTTCATAATTTATTTTAAATGAGTTGCTTATGCGATTATTGATTAACGCATCAAAAATAAAAGTATCATTTGGGCACGGAGAAAAGCCTAAATCAAGTGGAATAATAGTTTTCATCATTACAAAGTTAAAAGGTTGATCATCCATTCGTAGATTTAAGCAAAATTTTGATTTAATTTGTTAATAGGTAAATGAACGAAAATACAACGAATATAAAGAAGAACCCTGGGGTAATTAAAGCTGGCTTAGTCGCCATCAATTTAATTGCTGCTCTTTTATTGCTTCTCTCACAAGTATCGCCTGGAATAAGTCCTGCGCGATTTTGGATGTTGGAATTGTTTTCAATTGCATATCCATTTTTACTCCTCATCAATATTGGATTTCTTATTTATTGGTTGTTACGATTTCATCGCTTTGTACTTATTTCGGCGGTAGTTATTATTATGGGTTATGATAAAATTACACAATTATATCGTCCTCATCTTTTCAGTATTGATGTTGTACCGCCATCAAATGCAATCAAAATCATGAGTTATAATGTTCGTTTGTTTGATTTATACAATTGGACTGGCAATATGAAAACGCGTGTAAAAATTCTTTCACTCATCTCAAAAGAACAACCAACAATTTTATGCTTGCAAGAATATTATCATACTGACAATCCTAAAAACCATTTTTCGAATAACGATACTATTTCACGAATTCTAAAGAATGCTTATCGTCATGTTGAATATGGAATTACACTGAGAGAAACTGATCATTGGGGACTCGCTACCTTTAGCAAATATCCAATTGTTGGAGGAGGGAAAGTTTTTTATGTGCAAAACAAAAGTAATTTCGGAATGTATTCTGATATGATCATAAATGGCGATACCATTCGTGTTTACAATGTACATTTTCAATCGAATCATTTTAAGGAAGAAGACTATGAGTTTTTAGAAAATCCTGATTCAGGAAGTAACGAACACATAATAAATGGAGCTCATAATATAATTGCAAGATTAAAAAGAGCGTCCATTCGAAGATCATTACAAGTGGATGAATTGTGTGCAGACTTACAGCTTTGCAAGTATCCGTATATTGTTTGTGGTGATTTTAATGATCCACCATTTTCATATACGTATGAATCAGTAGGAAAAAATTTGAAAGATGCATTTATAGAAAAAGGAAAAGGATTTGGACTCACTTATTCTGGATCATTTGCTCCTTATAGAATTGATTACATTTTACATCAGGATAATTTTCAAACGTATCGCTTTGACATTTTGAAAAATAATTTGAGTGATCATTATCCTGTTGTTGCTTGGTTTGAATATAAGAAAAAACCTAAAGAATAAATACTAAACTCTTTTATTCAAGAGCAACGGCTCCACCATTATAAAGTTGTGCTCGGTATTTTTTTGAAGGAGATGGAATAAATTTTCCGAGACCTAATTTATCCCATATTGCATCTACTCTTGCAATTGTTTTTTCATCAGAAGCTAAGATATTTGGCCATTCACGATCGAAACCATCAAACTCCTTTGTTTTACGGGTTCCATCAAACACAATGTGATTTGCTTCGCCTTGTCGAGATGCAGGAATTAAAAGATGATCGCGTTTTGGATCAACGTTATTTGAGAACCGCCAAACTGCATCAGCAATATCACTAATGTCCATTGAATGTTCGAGAAATATTAAAACTTTTATTGGAGCGAATGCATCATCTGAAAATAGTTTTGCTGCAACATCCTTTACATGACCTAGTTTGTTTTTTTCGATGGCAATAAACATTAATGGAATTCCTGTTTTGAATAAGCGTGTATTCACTTGATGCAACTCCGGATATATTTTTAGTACGGATTCAATTTTAGCAATTGATGACGCTAATTTATTTTGGTCAATTGTAAATTCGGGAGATGCTGGATCAGTTTCTTCAAGCATCTTTTTTGTTGCATCTAGACCTAATTTTCCTCCGAATGCCATTCGTGAACAAGAGTGGTCAAGCACATCAGTAGGACCTTGACTAAATTGAAAATCACGAATTGGATCTACATTTTCTGCGATGTATTTTGCAACTTCATATTGATCGTGAATATTTACATTTCCGTCAACAACAATCATCATCTTAGTAAACATCATCTGACCGGCACCCCACAATGAATTCATTACTTTTAGTGCTTGCCCTGGATAATCTTTTTTAATTTTTACGATTACTAGATTATGAAAAACACCTTCAACAGGTAATACCATGTCAACGATTTCTTGTACTGCGGTCATTTTTATTGGAGCCAAAAAAATTCTTTCTGTAGCTTTTCCAATCCAAGCATCCTCTTGAGGAGGTATGCCTACAATAGTTGCAAGATAGACAGGATTTTTACGATGAGTAATTGCTGTGATATGAAAACGTGGATAGAAATCAGCGAGTGAGTAATAACCAGTATGATCACCAAAAGGTCCTTCCCAAATATATTCTTCATCAGGTTCAATATAGCCTTCGATAACAAAATCAACATCGGCAGGAACTTGCATATCGATAGTTAAACATTGCACTAATTCAACACGTTTCTTACGTAAAAATCCTGCTAACATAAATTCATCAACGCCATCAGGTAAGGGTGCTGTTCCAGAATATGTATATGCGGGATCTCCACCTATGGTTACAGCAACAGGCATTCGTTGCCCTAACTTTTTATACTCATTAAAATGGCGTGCAGAAACTTTATGTCGGTGCCAATGCATTGCAGTTAACGTGGCATTAAAAACTTGCATACGGTATAATCCAACATTGCGAATTCCAGTTAATGGATCTTTCGTTTGAATAACAGGAAGTGTTAAGAAAGGGCCACCATCTTCTGGCCAACATTTCAATACAGGTAATTTCGTGATGTCAGGATTTTTCATAATTACTTCTTGACAAGCGCCTCTACCACTAATATTTTTAGGCATCCACGATGCTATCTCACCTAACTGAGGAAGCATCTTTAATTTGTCAATAATTGAATTTTTCGGACTAGTCAATGTTTTAAAAAGTCCTTCAATATCATGAGCGATATCATCAAGTTTTTCTACACCAAGAGCCATTGCCATTCTCTTTTCTGTGCCCATTGAATTGATGAGAACAGGAAAGTCATAACCTGTATTTTCGAATAATAAAGCGGGACCGTATTCTTTTGAAATGCGATCTGTAATTTCAGTGATTTCTAATTCAGGACTTACAAATTCACGTATGCGAACTAACTCTCCTGCTTCTTCTAACACACGAATAAAATGCTCTAGGTTTTTATATGCCATGAAAACAATTTGATTATAACTATAACAAGCAAAATAGAATTAAGTTAAATAAATTTAATCTCTAAAAACATATTCATAACGATGAATGATATGTGTATCACGTCCTGCTCTTGTTAAGTCAGTTTCATAAAGTGTTTCTTCAATTACATGATCTTTATCGTTGTAAACATATCGGCTACGCGTGATTACAAATCCGTTTTCATCGCTTAATGCTTCTTCTAAAAGATTGCCTTTTTCATCATAATCATATTCAGAAATTCGAACATAAAAACTATTTGATTCACGTCGAATCATTTTCCCGAGTTCATTATAAATAGTTACAACTTCTGCAATTTTTTTATTGTCTTCATTAGTTTGCTTAGAGTTAATCTCTTTACCTTCTTCATCATAATCGAAACTCAATCTGCCAACAAGTTTCTCTTCTGCATCTTGTTCTTCTTGTAAAATTAACAAGCTTTTATCGTTGTAAGAAAATACATAAAAAGTTTCTGTTTCATCTTGATAATTTTTCACATGCTTTTTGATTGCTTTACTATGATCATCGTAGGTCAACCATTCCGTTTGTTCATGTTCACCATCCGCATCATATTGATCGATTTGAATAGGCTTTGCATTCGTACCATAAATGTATACGGTTACTTCACCAGCTTCCTCACCATAATATTTAGTAATTTTAATTGGATTACCATTTGCATCGCGTTCGGTAATAAAACTTTCTTCAATGCCTTCACCAGGAACAGTAATTTTATGCTTTAACGTATTTCCTTTTTCGTTATATTCATAATTATGAATTTCTTCAATCTGACCATTGTCAAAATACTTTTTTTCTTCAGTAGGCAATCCATTTTGATCGAACTCTGCTGACCAGGATTTATATTCATTTTCTTGTTCATTATCAGCACCAGCACGCATCATGGAGCGAATCGGTGTTGCATATTTACTGATTGATTTTACAGATAGTTTCTGGCTCATTGTATATGTTATTTACAAGGATATTTGAGTATTTATTAGATAGGAAAATGGCCAAACTAAATGATAGTTAAATTTCATTTCGAGAAATTACAATCAATCTCATTTAGTTATTTGATAAAGTCCCCTTAATCGTGTAAAGATAGATGATCAAACTTATTTTAGTTATGAAAAAGAAAGCATAGACTCTAAATTGCAAAATTAAAACAGCAATACAAACTCCAACTGAAAAAGGCAAATTTTAGTGTGAATACAAAACCAAAAGACCTTGAAAATATACAATTTTCAAGGTCTAAAGCATATTTAAATAGTACTCGGGACGGGAGTCGAACCCGTACAGCTGTTAAGGCCACAGGATTTTAAGTCCTGCGTGTCTACCAATTCCACCACCCGAGCAAAGAACAATTCATTAATCAAAGAGGCGCAAAATTATCAGAATTCTGCAAAATTGAACCTCTGCCATAAAAATAAAAGCCCTTCGTTTGTGAAGGGCTTTGAGCGAAAGACCGGGTTCGAACCGGCGACCTCGACCTTGGCAAGGTCGCGCTCTACCAACTGAGCTACTACCGCAAGGCCAAAAACCTTACTTGGCTGTCTTTGCCCGAGTCGACTTGGCAGCAGGCTTGGCGGCGGGCTTGGCAG
>JBBRAW010000049.1:0-22794 GCA_038206385.1 Bacteroidia bacterium
AAAAAATTAGTTCCATGAATTCCAAGTTCATTATTACTGTTTCCAGGATAGCCATAATCTTTAATATTTCCTGTAGAAGATAAATGTTTGAAGCTAACACCAGCAACAAATTGTTTTGACCGAATAGTATTGTAATAAAAATCTACCATTGGCATATTTTCTAATCCATATCCCACTTTTAAAAATCCATGGTATAATTTTTTTATGGTTTCATCTTTAATTTTCACTGGTTTAATAGGTGTGAGATTAAAGTTCGAATTCATAGGACGAGGATCCACATCGTATTTCAAAATTGGTGTTTTTGCTGTCGAAGTATCGATGCTCGGAGTAAGATTTATTTTAAAAGCATCATTAAGAACAGGCTGATAGGATTTAAGAATAAATACTTCTGATTCACCGAGGTTTTTAGTCTTAACAGTATCTTTTGAAGCTTGCGAGTAAACTAAAGCTGGTAAAAAAACTACTGTAAGGAGAATTATTAATTTGAATGATTTCATAATGTAATAAAGTTTTCTGTTAGACTTGATCTTAGTTCTTTTTCTCTTTGCTTAAATCCGTTTCTTGTTCTGGTTGTTCATCAGGTTTTTTCAGACTTTCTTTTTCACTGGAAGTAATTTCGTTGTAACGTTGTTCCGACATTGCTTTAACATCATCTTGATCATCGGGATTATGTTGATAATTATCTATGACAGATTTCAATGTTTCTTTCGCTTGAAAGGTGTCTTTTAAAGCGATATAATTATTGGCAAGTAGTAAAAAACTTTTCGCGATCCAGTAATCATACGATGGTACTTGATTTATTACTTCAAAACATTTTGTTTGTGCTACTTTATAATTTGTTAATTTGAATTCAATAAACGCTAAATTATATTTTGCTTCTGCTGCTACAACACCAGATTGTTTTGATATTTCTGAGAACTCTCTCTTTGCTGAAATGAAATCATTGTTTTGTAAAGAGCATCTTCCATAAATTAAATGTGCTTCAGCTTGATTTTCATTCGGTACTTTTTCTCCTGCTAATAATTTCTGTGCATATAATATTGCATTATCACATTTTGCATTTCGATAATAGCTACGCATTAATCCTAATTGTGCAGCAATGATGTTGTCTCTTAAATCTGCTGATTGTTCGAGTTTAGTATATTGATCAATTGCTTTATCATAACTCTTATTCTTGTAGTTTAGATTGGCAGCTTTTAAGGCTGATTTTTCTGTATATAAATTTCGTGGTTGTGAAATAATTTCTTCATACCCAGTGAGTGCAGCTTCAAAATTATTGTTTCTAAAATCACATTCTGCTTTGTAAAAGGTTGCATTCAATCGATACGCACCATTCGGAAATTGTTGGAGGTAATGATCAAAATCTTTGGAAGCATCTTCAAAATTACTTTTCATGTAACGTTGTTCCGCAGCTTCATACGTTATTGAATCTTGCGCGCCAACACTTATACTTGCGTTTGGAATATTTTTTACAAATGCAAAGTAATCATCAGGCTTTCCATTTGAAACATAAATATTTTTAATTGAAGTTAATGCTTCTGTAGCTTCTGGTGTTCCTGGGTATTGACTTATCACCTTTTTGAAACTTTCTAATGCTTGTTCATCTTTATTATCATTAAAATAAATCAAACCTGTATTTAATTGAGCTTGTTTTAAATATTGACTCGTTGGATGTTCCTTTGTTAATCTTGCAAATAATTCAATCGCACTGCTGCTGTTTCCCAGTGTCATTTGAGCCTTTCCTTTTTCATACAATGCATCTGCTTTATATTTCGATTTATGATAACTCGTTAAAAGTGATTGAATCGTAGTTGATTTAGCTTCTAGGTTTCCTTGTAATCCTTGAATCAAACCTTTTTGAAGATAACAATAATCACTTGAGGATGCTTTGCTATCAATTGCTTGATTGTAATAACTCAAAGCATTTTCAAAATCGCGTAATGCGTAATAACAATCACCAGTGCGTATTAGGCAATCATCATATTTATCATCATCAGTATCTTCTTTTTTAGCTAGATATTTTCTAAACCATGTTTGAGCTTCTTCATAATTATTGAGGCGAAAATTGCAATATCCCATATTGTAATTTGCCAAATTATACATCGGCATATTCACTGATGCAGGATTAAAAATAAAGATTCGGTATTGTTTAATTGCGGCGTCATACTTTTCTTGTTTGTAAAGTACTTCAGCTTTCCAATACATTGCTTGTGCACGAATATTTGGATCTACATCATTAATGATTGCCTTCTCATACATATTGATCGCTTTGTAGTTATCGCCATCATTGTAAAATTCTACCCCACGATAATATGCAACTTTTTGATAGGCCTCTTTTGCTCTCGTATTCTTGTTTTTGATATTGTCCAATGCTGCCAATGCATCTTTATAATTTCTTGTTGTAAGATAAAGTTGAGCAATTAATTCGTTAGCTTCATCAATATATTTTGAATCAGGATAACTTTTTATAAAATCACGAAAAGCATTTATTGCAACTGGTTGGTAATTTAATTCAAGCGAAAGTTTTGCATAATTAAATTGTGAAGCTTCTTTTATCGATTTGCTGAAATCAAGTTTTGATGCCGATTGAAATGCATTTCTTGCACTTTGCTTGTTCTTCGTTTTTAGAAAACAATCAGCCAAGTGGAAGTAAGCATTTTGCGCCATTGAATCTTGTGCATCAACAACCTTTTCGAAATTATTAATTGCTGATTCGTAATTCTCAATTCTATATTCGCAATATCCAATACTATAGCGATCATCTCGCGATATGGTTGGTACAGCAGCGGAATATTTTGTAAAGTAAACCATCGCATTTTTGTAATCACCTTTTCTGTAATACGACTCTGCAATTATCCGAGTAATATCAGCGCTATTTTGTGATGTTCTATCTAATGCAGGTATAGAATATTTTATTACCTCATCATATTTTCCTTGTTCGTAATAAATTTGTGTAATGTAATAAGGTACTAAAGGACCAAATGTGGCAGAGGAATCTAATTTTTTAAAGTATTCAATTGCAGTCTTATTATTATTATTAGCATAAGCAATATGTCCGTAATAATATTGAGCTGCTGTTTGGTATTTCGAATCTACATCTAACAGTTCATGAAATTGTTTTGCTGCTTTTTCGTTGTCGCCTTTTGAGAAATAGCAATAACCAGTTTTAAAATAATATTCTGAAACCTCATCTCCACTTAGATAATACACATCAGCTTTTTCGAATGCTGGAAGAGCATTTCTATATTGTTTTATCCGATAGTAATGACGACCTAAATAAAACCAAGCAAGTGGCGCTTTCGTGCTTTCTGGATTTCGCTCGGTAAATGTTACTAGTCTTTTTTCTGCATCTGGATTAAATAATTCATAGGCACAGATGGCTCCGTAATAACTTGCGTTTATTTGATTAGCAGGTGTTCCTTTACCTATTTGGAGGTAGTTGTCGAAGATTTCTCGAGCAGCGCCATACTTTTCTTTAACATATAATTCGTATGCCTTTTTATATTGAAGGTCGGGTTCGTGAAATATTTCGGACAATTGTGCAAAGGAATGGTTCAGACTAAATGCAGTGAAAACCATTAATAGGATCATTTTCTTCATCATGCGGGTACACGCGTATAAGCATTCAAAATTACACCTAAGGAACGGTGAACCATTTTCTTTTCGTATGCAGGGATGATATTTTATTAACATCAATGTGTATATAACAATGTAAATTTTGCGTTACCAATTTTATCTGAAAAATCGAAAATTTGATTAAACCTTATGATCTGGAGGACATCCTATCAACAGTTTCATGAAAAAAATAACAAGTTTTATTCTCCTGCGTAAAAAACAAATAATGAAAACTGATATGAAAACAAACATCAAATTTGCCTTTGTGGCAATTGCAGTGCTGTCGATTGCACTAAGTTCATGTAAAAAGGATAAGGAAAATTTCGATAGTTCAACTGATTCGCAAGCGGTGGTTGAAAATTCAACTGCTGATGCCACCTTTAGTGATGTAGCTGGAATCGCCGATGAAGCCTATAGCGGAAGTCTTTCATCATACAGAACGGCAGGTATTGAAAGACTGACAACTACCTGTGCTATTATTACCTTTGATACTACAACTACACCAAAGCATTTTACAATCGATTTTGGAACAACAAATTGTGCTTGTAAAGATTCGAATTACAGACGAGGAATTATTATTGTTTCGTATACAGGAGCATATCGTGATTCAGGAAGTTCTCATACTATTACTTTTGATAATTACTTTGTTAACGATAATCAGATTCTGGGTACGAAAACAGTGGTTAACAACGGTAGAAATGCAGCCAATCACCTAAGTTACACAGTTAGTATTAGCGGTTCTATAATTTGGAGTTCTGTAAATGGAGGAGGAACAAGTACCTACAACTCTACTAGAACGCGTGAATGGACTCAAGGCGAATTAACCCCAATGTGGAATGATGATGTTTATTTAATAAGCGGGACAGCAAGTGGAGTCACACGATCAGGAAATAGCTATACCATGTCAACAATTACACCTCTTAAAAAGGAAATCGGTTTCCGTCATTTTACAGAAGGAATTTTAGAATGGACACCACAAGGAAAAGCTGCTCGTCAAATCGATTACGGCTATTTCAATGGCAATCGTGATAAATTAGCAAAAGTGACTGTTGGTGGATATACTTTTATTGTAACACTAAGATAATTTCAATTAAATAAAAACGCCTACTCTTTCGAGTAGGCGTTTTTATTTGAATATTTTACTACCTCATCAATGTAATGCTTCCTGAAACGGTGTGTTTCTTTTTACTTACATCAGTTGATTTAACTGAATAGACATAAACTCCATCTGGACATTTTGTGTTGGTATCAAAATAGTTTCCGTCCCAACTTCCATTGCTATTTTTCATTGTAAATACTACTTGCCCGAAGCGGTTGTAAATAGTAATTTCAAAATCAATCATACCGTTATTTGAAAATATCAAATTGTCATTTAATCCATCATCATTAGGAGTAAATGCATTAGGAATAAACAGCGTGTATAAAGATTTAACATTTACAATTTGCTTACTAGTATCAGCACATCCATTTACATTTTTAGTTATTAAAGTAACAGTATATTGTCCGGTATCTTTATATGAATGAAAAAGATTACATAACGTATCAGTTGATCCATCCCCAAAATCATAATGACATGAAATGTTGGGTTCATTGTTTATGAAATTTATTATTGGATAACTATCATAAACAATCGGTGGAGATGCAACAAAACTTCCTACGGGTATTGCTGAAATCTCAATTGAAGTGTTTATAGTGTCAGTAGTTGAACAAGTATCTTGAGTAATAATTGTGAGTGTAGGCAGATAACTTCCTGCTGTTAAATAAATATTTGTAGGATTGTTTTGAGAGGAAGAATTTCCATCATCGAAATTCCATTCCAATGTTGAATTTGGATAAATAGCTGATAAATTATTGAAAGAAACTGTTAATGGTGGACAACCACTAAATACAGAAGCATCAATTGCAACTGTTGGATTTGTTTTTATGTAAACACTATCTAAATAAGTTTTAGAAGCACATCCTTTTGATTGCGTTGTAAGTGAAATTTGTTGCCATCCATTCGTGTTAAAATGAATATTTGAAGCTTGAGCATTATGTGCTGAATCAGGAGTAGCATTTAGGCCAAACGACCAATCATATTGTGCACCATTTACAAGAATTGATGATGGTAAAAAGTTGAAGCTATTGCCAGTAAAACATTGTCGAATAGGTGGTGAGAAGAATGCAAATTGTTGCGGATGAACAGTAATATGGATGGTGTCTTTTATTGTGCATATTCCAGAATTAGCAGTAACAATATACGTTGCAATACTATCAGAAATTCCGTAATTAAGAATGGAAACTTGGGGATCAGAAATCGTAGTTCCAGTAATAAAATTTGTTGGCAACCAACTGTATGTTTGTCCACTTATAGTTGGACTTCCAATATTAATTATTCCCCCAGAACATAATGCAGTATCGATTCCCGCATCAGCAATTGGCAATGGATAAACGAAAATCGTATCTCTTGAAGTATCAGATTTGCATAAATTATCCATGATACTTAGGTACAAAGGATATGTTGTTGCTCCTCCTGGAAAAGTAAGCGTTAATGGATTTGGCAATACCCCTGTTACTAATGATCCCCCATTTCCAAAATTATAATTAGCACTCGAAGATGCACTACCAGTAAAAGATAAAATCGAAGTACCGTTACCACAAATTTTATCTATACTTAATAAAAAAGTAGAAACAGGTTTTGGATAAACTGTAAATGAAATCGAATCTTTATTTGACTTGCATCCTGCAGGAGAAATTGCTTGAACAGTCCAATATGTTAAGCCAGGAGTATTCCATGTTAATACACCAACACTAGCATCTAATGCATTGCCAGAAATAAAAGTGGATGTTCCAAAATCCCAAGTATAATTTAAAGATGTTGATCCATTTGCTAATGGTGTAAATGTTAATGTATCACCCTGACAAACTCTAGTAAACGAATTGATAGTTACTGATGGAGTTTGTGAAATTATAATAGAATCTTTATATGTTGATGAAGTGCAACCATTTTCAGAAACAATTAAATCCATGTATTTTTTTCCTGGAAGATTCCAAGAAGCATCAAATAATTGATTTGTAACGTTGGTGATATTAGCGCCCCCATAATTCCAATTATAATTCGCACTTATCAATGCATTGCCAGTATATTGAATCGTTGTGATATCATTCGAACAAAGACTATCCTTCAAAGTGAAATTTGATGTAGGAATATTGAATACATAAACAGTATCACGACTAGTATCAGAGGCACAACCATTTTCAGAAATTGAAAGCGAAATAATTTTATTTCCAGTACTATTCCATCCAACAGTATTGAATCCAGGGCTATTTACTACTGAAGAATTATTATTTCCAAATATCCAATTATAGTTAGCCGTACTCGAGCTATAGATACTCTTAAAATCCGTTGTTATTGATAAGCCATTCGGCAAACAAAGCGAATCATCGGTAGTAGTAAAAGTAGAAGTAGGTTTTGGATATACAATAACTTGTCGTGCGAAAGTATTATTACAAGCTCCAGGTTGGTTTAGTGTGAGTTTAATTAAATATGTTCCTGGATTATAAGTGTGTGATGGAAGAATTAAATTACTTCCATTCCCCGCATAAATTGGGCTACCATCACCATAATCTAAAAAATAAGCAGTTGCTACATTGAAAATACTTTGATCAGTAAAATCTACAGTAAGTGAACCACAACCAATCAAACTATCAACAACAAAATTTGCTGTTGGTAAAAGTTTAATGTTAGTCGACCAATTAAAATCGAAACCTGAATTACTTTGAGTAGTATCATCAACCATCAATGCATAGGTTGAACCAGCCGTTACATTTACTGGTGCACAAAATGGATTGGTTGTACAATTAATTGCTGACGATGAAAATCCGAATGGTTGAAATGGATCATAAAAATTATTGCATGCGACTTCTAAACCCGGACATCCTGCGGTAACATCATACATCGCCCAACGAAAACCACCGAAGCCAGTTGGAAATCCAGCGAATTCAAGTGGGCCACTGTTTCCAACTGTAAATTTATACCACATCGGACGAACGGGTGGTGAGTTAAAACACGTTGGAGTAGGAGCGAAGTTAGAAGTGCCGGTTCCTGGTGATGAAAAATCTAATTTATTACAAAGTCGAGCAGCAGTTCCACAACTTGCTCCAGGATTTATTGGCCCTGCAACTGAATTAACGCAAACAAGAAAATCACCATCAGCGATTAGCGAAGTTACATAAAACCAAACTTGCGTTCCAGGAGTTTGTGTAAAAACTACTGAAGCAGGATCGCCAGGATTGACCGCTGTATTACATATTGTTGTTCCACCAATTGCGCAATTTCCATTTGTAACGGTTATCGAAACTTTTTGTGCAGCGGTTGCTCCAATTGGAGTAATATTAATTGAATTAACAATTCCGACAGCTAAATATGTATACCATATTTCATGTCCGCCCGCAGGCAATGGAATAACAGCACCTACATCACAAGCATTAAAAATACCATCAGATGTTGCATTAATATTGGTTGCATTAAGACATGCATTTCCGCTTTCGCTGAGATTAATAAATTCTGCTGTTGGGCAATTGTCATTAGCTGGAGCTTGAGCGTTCACAAAAAAGCATGACAGCAATAAAAATAAGCTAAATATTATTTTAAGGAGAGTTCTCATTCCTATTTTTGCCTCGTGAAAGTAAGTTTTGTTTTATCTTTGAAATCGTAATTTAACAAAGCTAAGTCAATTTCATGGAAAAAATTAAAAACTATATCGATCAGAATAAGGATAGATTCATTGCAGAGTTAATGGATATTCTGCGAATCCCCTCTGTAAGTGCTGATTCTAAGTATAAAGCAGACGTATTAAGGACAGCAGAATTCGTTAAAAAAAGTTTGGAAGCAGCAGGTGCTGATAAGGTCGAATTGTGTCTTACATCTGGTCACCCTATTGTTTATGGAGAGAAAATTATAGACCTCACTTTACCTACTGTAATTGTTTATGGTCACTATGATGTACAACCTCCCGACCCAATGGAATTGTGGGATTCACCACCATTTGAACCAGTAATTAAAGACGAGAAAATTTATGCACGGGGCGCTTGCGATGATAAAGGTCAAGTTTTTATGCATATAAAAGCTTTTGAATTGATGATGAAAACAAACACACTTTCATGTAACGTTCGATTTATGATTGAAGGTGAAGAAGAAGTCGGGTCAACAAATTTAGGTACGTGGGTTCGTGAAAATAAAGCGAGATTAAAAGGAGATGTAATTTTAATTTCTGATACGTCAATCATTGCGAATGATATACCCTCAATAGATGTTGGATTAAGAGGATTGAGTTATGTTGAAGTAGAAGTTACTGGACCAAATCGTGATTTGCATTCAGGAGTTTATGGCGGTGCAGTTGCAAATCCTATCACCGTTTTATGTGAGATGATTGCAAAGATGAAAGACGAAAATAATCACATCGCTATTCCAGGTTTTTATGATGATGTTTTAACACTCACACAAGGCGAAAGAGATGAATTAAATAAAGCGCCATTTAGTTTAGAAGAATATAAAAAAGATTTAGATGTACAAGATGTTCTCGGTGAAAAAGGTTATTCTACTTTGGAGAGAACAGGTATTCGTCCGACGTTTGAATTGAATGGTATTTGGGGTGGTTATATTGGCGAAGGTGCCAAAACTGTTTTGCCAAGTAAAGCGTATGCAAAAATTAGTATGCGGCTTGTTCCTAATCAAGGTTCTGATAAAATTACAAAGTTATTTTCCGATTATTTTACAAGCATCGCACCATCATCGGTTAAAGTAAAAGTTACTCCTCATCATGGTGGCGAACCTGTTGTTACTCCAACGGATTCAATCGCATTTAAAGCAGCAAGTAAAGCGATGGAAACTACCTTTGGCAAGAAGCCAATACCTACTCGTGGAGGAGGAAGTATTCCAATCGTTGCTTTATTTGAAAAAGAATTAGGATTAAAAAGTGTATTAATGGGATTCGGATTAGATAGTGATTTGATTCATTCACCTAATGAACATTATGGAATTTTTAATTTCTTAAAAGGGATAGAAACTATTCCATTGTTTTTCAGCAACTATGCAGAAATGAATGCTAAATAATATTTTTCAAAGGAATTAATTCACTTGCAAACAGGATCAGTTTCAACTGATCCTGTTTGCGTTTACATCTATTCTTATTATCATTGGTATGATATCACTGTTGAAAATGTAGTTAACATTCATCTTTGGATCTTTTAAAATGAATTTGAGCCATTGTTTATTTGTCAATAATTTTTTTTGGAATATGAATAATTAGGCAATAATTACAGCTATTTTTACGTAAGATAATTCTCAAATGAAGTTCTACTGGCCATTCATCTTTCTGATTCTCTTTGCATCCTGTACAAAAAAGGAGGAGGTGATTGAGCCTAATAATATTGCACCTCCTGATACTACTATAGAAAATGTGGTATATGAAGATTATGTTAATCGTAGCTATATTTTAATATGCGGGAGAGAGCCTGATAGTGTTGAGTTAAAATCATCTCTCACTATTTTAAAGACTGCAAAACTGAATGTAAATAGTCGATATCAATTTTTGAATACCGTCTTTTCAAAGCCAGAATATCTTCCTCACGTTTATGATAAATGGAGAGTCGAATTATTAAATAATCTTGATACTTCTGAAGTTACAAATTACATAAACATCTTTAATTATTATTTAAATGATTCTACCTACCAATATGCTTGGTCAGTTTTACAATATGAACGTGATAGATTACAATCATTGCAAACGGCGGCAACGCAATTTAAAAATAAACAGATCAATGTTCGCGAATTGCAAGTCTATATGATTAACAATTATTTTTATGATCAGATAAATATGGGATCATCAAATTTTGTTTTAACGAGTTTTCAGCATTTTATTGGTAGAAATCCGACAAATGATGAATCAAATAATGGAGTGAGTATGGTGAATGGATTAACTGGATTGTTGTTTCTTAAGCCGGGTTCAACTAAAAACGATTACTTAGATATTTTCTTTAGCTCGAATGATTATTATGAAGGAACTATTATTCGTTTTTATAACGACTATTTATTTCATAAACCCACCTCTTTACAAATGACTGTTGCTTCTCAAAAATGCAAATCTTCAAATGATTTTGATAAGGCTCAAAAAGACATTATGGTAACGAATGAATTTGTAGGAATAAAATAAGAAATGCCTTATGAAACAAATTAAAATCATATTTCTTATTGGACTCTTTTTACAATCATCTTGTAAAAAAGAAAATGATTACATCTATCAATTGCAAGATGTAAATGTAAAGCAAACAGGATCTGAAAAAAACAATTCAAAGAGCACAACGGAATTTATTTCTATAGCGTATTCTGATTTATTTTCTGTTAGCATCTCGCAAAGTGACTTGTTAAAGTTCAATACAGTGTATACTGCTTTTGGCGATAAAAAATTAATAGAAGATCGTATCATTCGAAATTTATTAAATACACCAGGCGTATTAATTCCAACTGGTATTGGTTCTGATACAACTTCTTTTATTAACAATAGCTACAAGAAATTTTATAATCGTGAACCGAATGCTTTTGAATCATATTATTTAAAGCAACAGATACGATTGAATACAATAATAAATCCAACAGTGATATATTATTGTTTAATGACTAGTGATGAATATCGGTATTACTAATTCTTATATCATAAATATTTAAAAGCAAGAAAATGAATAGGAGAAGATTTTTGCGTAATGCGAGCATGGCTGCAGTTGGAGCTTTCGCTTCACCGTATATACTTCCGTCGGGTCGATTGTTCGCGGCTAGTGGTGCCAGAAAAGTAAATCATGTTGTATTCCTACTTTATGCTGGAGGTGTGAGAAATACAGAATCCATTCACATGAATGATGGTAATTTAATGCCCAATCTTTTATCAGGGAATGCAGCCATCTCTACTGATATTGCAGGAGCAATGGATATTTTACCAGCTTCACCGCTCTCACAACCATTGCAAAATTTTGGAACACTTTTTAAAGAATTTCGATACAGTCAAGGTCCTACGGGTCATTACAACGGACATACAGTAGCAGTAACAGGTCAGTATGTAGATGTTGATTTGAATTTGCGTGAACATCCTCGTAAACCTACAATTTTTGAATATTATAGAAAGCATAATTCACCACAACAAACTGCTTTAAATAGTTGGTGGGTTGCAAATACATTAGGACCGTATCCCGCATTAAATTATAGTTCAGATCCTGATTACGGCCCTGCTTACGGAGCTAATTTTATTGCACCAACTTCGCTAATTAGTCCTGATGGATTTGACGTATTAGGAAACCCGCGCAATTTCACGAGTGCTGAGCAAGGAGCAATTTATAACATACGTGATTTTGTAAATCATTCATTTAATAAAACTTTCGTAGATGGATCTGCAGGAGTTACAAATGCTGCAACAGAAGCTGGTCGATTGCAGAAGTTTATTACAGATTCTTACGCGAATGCACAAGCTGGTTTATATGCGAATCCTTGGGGCGCTGGTCCGAGTATGAATAACGATATGTTTAATGTTTTTTATGCTGAGCAAATTATAAAAGAATTTAAGCCTGAATTATTGGTTGTTAATATGCAAGATGTAGATATTGGACATTTTAATTTTACATCTTACGCAAATAATTTACGGAAGGCAGATTATGCCGCCGCACATTTGTGGAGCCTAATTCAAAGTACTCCTGGAATGGCAAATGATACAGTTTTAATTATTGCTCCTGAACACGGTCGCAATGCAAATCCTAATACTACAGTAGATGCTTATGGAAGAAGAGCATTGGATCATACTGCTCCTTCAGATGCAATTACTGGTGATCAAAAAGCGCGCGAAATATTTTGTATGGTGGTTGGTCCGCCGTCAGTAGTTAAACAAGGATATGTTATTAATTCTATTGCTGGCGAAAGCACAGATATAGTTCCTGTCATCGCTAATATATTAGGATTCGATACAGCAATTCCTGGAACAAGTGGTATTAAATCCTATCAGTCATGCGATTTACAACAAGCATTTATTTGATATTAATTCGCTGAAATGAAATTGATAAAATACAATCATCGACAATTTAATTCGTTTATTAATTTTAGTTTTCTACTATTATTAATGATTGGAATAAATGCATTAAGTTCTTGTAAGAAAGAGGAGGCTCCAACAAATCCTTATGCTAATGTGAATTATAATTTTGGAAATAATCCTGATTCAATTCCTGATTCTAGTTCAATTACTGGGTTACATAAAAATATTTTTTCAAAGCGTTGCGCTAATCCGGGTTGTCATGATGGAACATTTGAACCTGACTTTAGAACCGTGCAAAGTTCATGGTCAACTTTGGTTTATATGAGAGTAAAAAAAACCACAGTGGATTCTGTAAATTATTTTACTACACGCGTTATTCCTGGCGATTATCAACATTCATTTTTATATGAACGCATAACGACATTAACGAGTGATTACATGCCAAGTAATGGTACACATTTATCTGCAAATGATGTGAGCCATATAAAAACATGGATCATGAATGGCGCTAAAGATAGTTATGGTAATACTCCTCAACGGCCAAACTTACCACCTTCTATAATCGGTTATATTGCTGCTGATATTAATTATGTACGACTCGATACTGTTCGTTATGGTGGAATAAGTTATAATCCGTTTATTGCACCTTCAAATAGTAATTTTTATCTTCCATTTCTTGCTCTTGATACTGCGGATGGAACAGGTGCAACTGATCCTGCAATGTTTACAGTGCATAAAATAAAATTCTCTACCCAGAAGGATAACTTTACTGCCGCTACAACAATTAACTGCACATGGTTAACGCCTATTCCTTATACTTTTTGGCAAGCAGTAGTGAATACATCACAGTGGCCTATCGGAACAACTGTTTATTTTAGAATTTATGTGAATGATGGATTTCAATTTATAGACGCAGAATTTCCGCGAAATAATTCGCAAGATTATTATAAAACGTATTATGCATTCATTGTTCAATAATATTCGTTACTTATTATTTATTTTTGTAGTGCTTATTTCGGCGTGCAAAAAGGCAGATACAACAATCAATAAAGTTCCCATTCTTGATTTTGTTAATGTAACTCCTAATGATGTTCATGAGTTTCAACAGGCTTTGGTTTTTACTGTTCACTATAAGGATGGTGATGGTGATCTTGGCGAAAATAATGCTGATGCAAAAAATTTATTTTTGATTGATAATCGCATAGGAATAAAATATCAATATCGACTTCAGCAATTATCGCCAAGTAATTCTACTATTGCCATTGATGGTGATTTTAATGTTGAATTAAAAACAGTTGCTTTAACAGATAGTTCGTTAGTACAAAATGCTACATTTTCTATCTACGTTGTTGATCGAGCTGGAAATCAAAGCAACACTGTTACAAGTGGCAATGTAATTATTAGAAAGTAATTCAGTTATTTTGTTATAGCTGATAATTTCCATCTTTCATTTTTTAATTAAGTTTGTAAAATGGCAACAGTTGAAACGCATCTACTTAAAAATGGCTTACGGGTCGTTTATACACATCATCCAAATACTGCAGTTACTCATTGCGCATTGATGATCAAAGCTGGTACTAGAGATGAAAAGAATGGACGTGAAGGTTTGGCGCATTTTATTGAACACGCACTTTTTAAAGGAACCACAAAAAGAAAATCCTTTCACATATTAAATCGTTTAGAAGTTATTGGTGGTGATTTAAATGCATATACTACAAAAGAAGAAACATGTATTCATGCTTCAGTGATGAATCAGTATCTCGAAAGAGCAGTAGAGTTAATTGCGGATATCATTTTTAATTCTACATTTCCTGAAAAAGAATTAGAAAAGGAAAAGGATGTAATCCTCGATGAAATTCGCACTTACATGGATAATCCTTATGAACAAATCTTTGATGATTTTGAAAATTTAATTTTTGCAGGACACGAACTTGGTCATCCAATTTTAGGAACAGAAATCTCGTTGAAGAAATTTAAACGCAGTGATCTGATCGATTATCTTAAGCAGTGTTATCATCCTTCTCGGATGATTTTTTCTGTAAGTGGAAGTAGTGGAATGGAAGAAGTAATTAAACTGGCAGAGAAATATATTTTCAAAGAAACGAAAATCAAGAAAGAAAGTCCTCGAGATAAATTTCAAGTCTATAAACCTGTAACTAAAATTGTTCCTCGAGCAGTAAATCAAGTTCATCATCTTTCAGGATTGCCAGGATTTTCTTTTCATGATAAAGATAGATTTGTTTTGGTTCTGCTCAATAACTTGTTAGGTGGGCCAGGAATGAATTCTCGACTAAATTTAAATATTAGAGAGAAATATGGGTTCACGTATACAATTGAATCAGGTTATCACGCATATAGTGATACAGGAGTATTTCATGTTTATTTTGCCACTGATGCTAAAAACTATGAGAAAACAAAAATGCTTGTTGAACGCGAACTTAGCAACCTATGTGATGTTGTTTTGAGTAAGAAATTATTCCATCAATACAAAGAGCAATTATTAGGACAAATCAATATGGCACAAGAAAATCGATTAAGCGTGATGCTGTCAATTACAAAAGGACTTCTTTATTTTGATCGTATTGTACCGTTACAAGAAATTTTTGATCGCATCAATGCAGTTACTCCTGATCAAATTTCTCAAGTTGCTACGAAGCTCTTTAAGCCCTCGAAAAGATCAACACTTGTTTATGAGCCAATAGCATAAAATTAGTGATTTAAATAACGAGGTTTAGTATCTTTACAATGATTATTCAAGATGAAAAAATACCTAATACTTATCTTCGCAGCACTTTCATTAGGGGCATGTAAAAAGGAAACTTCTGGAGGCGATGCACCAATTGTGACTTTTGTTTCCTTAACTACATTTAAAGGGGTTATGGGAAAAGATACTTCTGTTGAACTTGTATTTAAGTTTAATGATGCGAATGGAGATGTCTCCTATTCAAAAGCAGAACGAAATGCGGCTGCGCTAATATGCGATACTACCTTAAATGATTTAATGGTAGGCTACGAAGAAAAAATTGGTAGCGACTATCGTTTAAAGAAAATTTGGAAAACAGATAATCAACATGCTTGCGATACTGTAAATGTTTTTCAAGATAGTGTTTATATTGACCTCAACGATTTCATTCCAGATATCGGACCTTCAGTGAAATCTTCCCCTATCGAAGGATTAGTAACAAAGAAGATTGAATTTTTAACTGCTATAACTTTTAGTCCTATTGGAAGATTTAAAATCTATATTAAAGATCGGGCAAAAAATAAATCTAATGTAATTACAACGCCTGATTTTAGTTTTGTGCCATAAAAAATCGGGAAACAAATAATTTATTTGTTTCCCGATGAAAATTTATTTTTCGTTAGTTAAATGCAAATCCATTTGGTGCAACGCCAACTTTTAAAGAATCAACGAACGTACCGTTACTTTGATATTTTAAGATATAAGTATTAACAGTAAAATTTCCTATTCCTCCATAAATATTTTCTTTTAAAGGATCTATTCCAAGTCCATAAAATTCACGATTAACAAGAGCAGTAGTAGGCAATACTGGATTACTTAAATACATTCTAAAAACTTTCCCAGTAGTGCTTGAATTTCCTTGAAGATAATACAATTTATCTTTTGCTGAATTGGTATTCATTTTTAATGGATGTTGATCTGAAGCAAAATTTAATTGCTTAATTATTGAATACGTTGTAGGATCAATTTGTATCAATGTTCCTCCAATATCATCCGCTGTTCCTGGTGTATAATCTGCACCTATTGTACCACCACAAAGCACCCAAATGTTTCCATTGTTATCTTGTTTGATGCTATTAGGATTCAATCCAACTTGTATCGTAGAAATAACTGAATTTGTATTAACGTCAATTACCGTTATTGTACTGTCATTACCAAAGCCACCAACATTGCAAACAAAAACTTTATTGTTAGTTAACAACATTTCTTCTGGCCCAGCTCCACAAGGAATTGTTCCAGTAACAGTATTCGTTACTAAATTTATTATTTTAATATTGTTAGCAGTCCAATCACTTACATAACCAGTGTTGTTGTTAATTCCTAAAAAATGTCGCGGACTTTCTAATCCATTAATTGTTCCCGCACGATGAAAATCATTCATGTTAACTACTTCTACTTTTTTCGAATTATTTACTACAATGTATCCAAAACCATTAAAAATACTCATTGATTGCGCTACATCACCTAACGGAACATTGTTAATGGCACTATAAAGGTCAACATTTGTATATGAACTATTTGTTCTGAAATAAGAAATAGAAGCATTTCCTCCCATAAACTGACCTTCGTTAACTACAAACATTCCAGATGGAATATATTTGATACCATCATTAGGTCCATTGTCTTTTTTACATGATGAAAGAAAGAGAACAGCGATGAATAAACTTAAAATACTATTTTTCATAATTATGTTTTGTTTAAATATTTTTCTCAATTAAACTATTAAATTCGTAGATTAAAGATCGAATCTGCAATCTAAAATAAACAATCAAAAATTAAGTTTTAATGAGCGGAATAGCAAGGAAGCAAATAATTTCCATTTGCCAAATAGGCGAAAGAAACGTGTCCCATGCGATGCCTTTCCTCCGAAAGCTTAATCTTGCATTATTCTAATGGCAGGTCTTCTGACTTACTACCCTTTTTAAGCGTCTTCCCATTACAAAATAAGTAACAGTGACTTTGCTTTTTGGTACCTAACAAAAAATGGTTTGTTAAGTTGTAGTTCACAGCAGCGGGGACTGTTCCGGATTTCAACCGGATTCCCTTTTAATCTAAAATCTCTTCCGATAATGGAGAAGATGTTAGAACCTCTTAGAATTGCAAATGTATAAAAAATCATTAGAACTTCTTAAGATCATTCAAAAATCGATCTACTTCAAGCTTCATGTGTGAATGATTTGTAATTGGCATTGGTTTGCATTCAGATAATTTTGCTATTCCTAATTTTAAATTAAATAAAGATTGTTGTTGACAAACAAGAAATTTATTTTCCATTAAATAATCCACTAAATATTCTTGTTCTGTTTGTCCTGGTGTTGCAATGCATAGCGCCGATTTCTTGATGCTTGATAAATCCATTATTGTTGAATAACCTGCTCTGCAAACAATATATGGTGTATTTATTATTAAAGATTTTAAGGCATCACTTTTAAGATGAGATACCACTTTTAAATTATGATCAGAATAATTTAAAGTCTCTTGTGGCTTACCTCTTACAATTAATGTTCTTAAATTTAATGCTAATGATTGTTCAATACATTTTTTTTCGAAAATACTTCGTTGAGGCTCTGGTCCTGATAAAATTATTAGTAGTTCATATGATTCATTAATCACTCTATTTTTGCAATTTGTAAATCGTGAAATGGGTCCAATAAATTCATGATTTATTTGTCGTAACGATTTTGGATTATGCGATAACTTTCCTGATAAATTTATTTCATTTGCGAAATCAGGTATCCAAACTTTTGTATATTTCATTAAGAAAAATTTATTGATACGAAAAAGTATTGGCTCAAGCCATCGTAAATTTTTTGGCGCAACAATATTTAATTGATGCGTAATAAAAAGTGATGGAATAATTTTCGACCACGCACCAAATCGATTATCACTGATAACTGCATCAGGTTTAATTTTATTAATAAGTTTTTTTATTTGTTGATGTTCTTCATAAATCGCCTTTAAATTTTTAGGAACCGATAACGCCATCTTTAATACCAAAAATCCTTTCGCAGAATATTTTACTTGAATCCCATTGAGTAGATAAAAATTTAGGTGAGGAAAATTATTTTTAAGAAGAAAAAGACTATCCCCTTCTCCAGCTATACTAATTTTGACACCACTTTCAAGCAAATATTCTATTATCGGAATGCTGCGTGTTGCGTGTCCAAGTCCCCAATCGAGAACAGTATAAAGAATATGAACTTGTTTTTTTTCCACAGTCCAAAAATAGGCCTTTGCACATCCACTTCACAATCGTATTTTCGCAAACCTGAAATATGTCAAAAAGAAAACTTCAACGCTTTGAGGAATTAAATCACCTAGAACGTATCTTCCAATATCCATTTCCACTATTAAAAACTGAACATGGTTTGCGAGGGAATTGGCGCAAAAATATTTTTAAAAACGACAACCCTTTAATTCTCGAACTTGGCTGTGGAAGAGGGGAATATACCGTAGAAATGGCAAGAGAATATGCTGATAAAAATTTTATCGGGGTGGATATTAAAGGTGCAAGAATTTGGCGTGGAGTTAAAAGTATTAACGAAGAAAATATCCTAACAGCAGCTTTCCTTCGTACTCATATTGAGTGGCTTAATCAGTTTTTTGCCGACCAGGAGGTGGATGATATTTGGGTTACTTTTCCTGACCCTCAGCCTCAATTAACGCGTGAAAACCGCAGGTTAACAAATTCCCAATTCATCAATTTATACAGACAAGTTTTAAAACCAAATGGCCATCTGCACCTCAAAACGGATAATATTGGACTGTTTCAGTATACAGTTGATCAACTGAAAAATGAGCAAGGAACCATGGAAATTTGTACGTATGACTTGTATCATGATACACCTGAAGGCTTTAACTTATCCATTCAAACTACCTATGAAAAGATCTTTATGAAAAAAGGATTTCCTATTCATTATTTAAAGTTCAAAATGGAATAATTGAACAGTTTTTACGTTATACAAATCTTAAAAAAATCTTAAAAAAATCGAATTTATCATCATCCTATTCTCTGTGCATTAAAATTTATTATTAAGAAAGTCGTCTAATTGAGTTATTAATCCATAGAGAATTTACCTTTGTAAAAATTTCAAATTAAATATTATGAGAAAGCCCTTAATTATTCTTGCGGTTGTATTGGTTGTGCTATACATTGGCTACAGCTTCTTCGCAGGTACTTACAATAACATGGTACAACGTGAAGAGCAAGTTACGAATGCATGGTCGCAAGTGGATAATGTTTACCAACGCCGTTTAGATCTTATACCAAATCTTGTTGCAACGGTGAAAGGTGCCGCAGACTTCGAAAAGTCTACTCTAACAGCGGTTATTGAAGCTCGTGCAAGTGCAACACAAATTAAAGTCGATCCTAAGGATCTTACTACCGAACAACTTGCTAAATTTCAAGCATCACAAGGTCAATTAAGTGCAGCTTTGGGTCGATTGATGGTTGTCGCAGAACAATATCCTCAGTTAAAAGCGAATCAAAATTTCCTTGAATTACAAGCGCAATTGGAAGGCACAGAAAATCGAATTGCTGTTGAACGCCAGAAATTTAATGATGTAGTTCTTGATTATAATAAGTACGTACGTAGTTTCCCTCAAACCATGTTAGCTGGAATGTATGGCTTTAAAGAAAAAGCATATTTTCAATCTGATAAAGGTGCTGAACATACTCCTAAAGTACAGTTTTAACAATGAAAGCACCAGATCTATTTTCCGATTCTGATCGCGAACGAATACGATTAGCTGTTGAACAAGCAGAGTCAATGACATCAGGAGAAATTGGTGTGTACATTGAAGATGAATGTAAAATGGAAGTGTTAGATCGAGCTGCTTTTGTTTTCGCTGAACTAAATATGCATCTTACTGATTTACGCAATGGGGTGCTTATTTATCTTGCAGTAGTTGATAAAAAATTTGCTATTATCGGTGATGCAGGTATTCATGCTAAAGTGGGTGATGATTTCTGGAATAAGATCAAAGAAAAAATGGCTATTTCTTTTAAAGAGTCAAAATTTACAGATGGTTTAGCACATGGAATTCTTGAATCAGGAATTGCATTAAAGAATTATTTCCCTCATCAAATTGATGATAAAAATGAATTGCCAAACGATATAATTTTTGGAAAATAATAATGAAACGTAAACTCCTTCTAATTGTATTCCTTTTCATCTCTGCACACTTATTCGCAGTAGAATATCCTAAACGCCCTGATCCGCCGCGATTAGTGAATGATTTTACCAATACACTTTCACCGAATGAAATAAATCAACTTGAAAGAAAGTTAGTAGCGTTTAATGATTCTACTTCTACGCAAATTGCAGTTGTGATTATGAAATCCCTCGACGGATATCCTGCAAGTGAATATGCAGTTCAATTAGCTGAACAATGGGGAATAGGACAGAAAAAAACAAATAATGGTGCATTATTATTGGTTTCTATGGACGAACATCAATTGTTTATTGCAACTGGTTACGGTTTGGAAGGCGTAATGCCTGATGCCTTAACCAAACGAATTATCGAGAACGATATTAAACCGTTTTTTAAAGAGAAACAATATTATCAGGGCATTGATAAGGGCACCGATCAAATGATCGCATTGGTTAAAGGAGAATACAAAGCAACGCCAACGAAAAAAAATGGAAATAATATACCAGGATTTATTATACTTTTAATTTTCATTGTCATAATTGTTGTGATGAAAGTTTCTAATGTGCGTAATTATTCGGCACTAAATAATATTCCTTTTTGGGCCGCATGGGCGCTTATCAATGCGGCAAGTGCACGTAGTAGAGGACGTTGGTCAGACTTTAATGGAGGTAGCGGAGGCTTTGGAGGTGGCTCAAGTGGAGGAGGAGGATTCGGTGGATTTGGTGGTGGATCCTTTGGAGGTGGCGGAGCAGGTGGAAGTTGGTAAATTCTTTTTACCAAATCACTTTTAAAATAGTATTGGTATAAAATAGCTTCAGTAAATTAATTGATAGTTTTAGGACTAACAACTTCAATTAATTTCGAATCAAAACGTAACTCGTTACTTTGTGCAAGACGAAGAATTTTAAAAAGAATTTCTTCTTTTACTTTTATATAAAAATCTGCATCAGTAGTTCTAACAAAAAATAGTACTTCCAGTTCAACTCCTGTTTCCGTAATCTTTGCTAAACGAACAATTGGATTAGGATTTTCTTCAATGTTCGGATGCAAATCAAGAATGTTAGTAATGGAAAGAATGAACGTCTCAATTTTATCGGCGGGTGTATCTAATCGCAATGTTAATGGAAAGATTGCACGAATCATATTTCGTAAACTGATATTTTCTAATTCAGCATCAATCATTTTTTTGTTGGGAACAGTTACGATCGTGCGTTCAAATGTTCTAATTTGTGTACTTCTAAATCCAATACGTTCAACTCTTCCTTGCGTTGAGCCAACTTTTACAAGATCACCAATTGAAAATGGTTTGTCGAGGAAGATAGCAAATGATCCCAATAGATTTTCTAAGGTATCTTTTGCAGCAAGTGCTATTGCTAAACCTCCAATGCCTAATCCTGCAATAAGTGAAACAATGTTTACTTCAAAGATGGTAGCAAGCATAAAGAAAAAACTTACTAATACAATTATAAATTTTATTGATTCTTTTACAAAAGGAACCAGTTGATCATCGGCTCTCGATTCAGTTTTACTTGCTCTTTGTATTAATACTAATCCAAAAAAATCAACGCATCTTAAAATAATCCATGTGAGTGAAATCATTAATGCCATTTGAAAAAATTTCCAAACGATAAAACGTAATCCAAACTTTTCTTCTGTTGGAAGTTCCCAACTTTCAGGAAAATGTAATTGGTTAAAAGCAATGTAAATGGTAACAAATACTATGAATAAGCCAACAGGTTTATGAAGTAATTCTTGAAATTTTTTTATCTCAACACCATTCGTATGTTTTTTGATGAAACGATAAAATAATGCAGATAATTGATTTGATACAAAACGTTTGAAAACTATCCCAAGCAATAAGATAAGCAAAAAATAAAATACACTCTCAACGGAATTGTCAAGAATTGAATACTGAAGCCAATTTGCTTTTAACATCTTTAATTAAAATTCGAACTAATAATTATACAAGTTGTTTTAATGCAATCTCATACGCTGTAGCAGTAATTCCAGTTTTGTTTTTATTAATCGCATAAACATTATCTAATGCTTTGTGAATAATATTTGCAACATCCGTAAATATTCCTTTCGCGGAAATGTCTTCAGGGTTCGACATTAAATAAGCAAAAACTCTTGCCATCCCACAGTTTGATATGAAGTCGGGAATTAAACTTAAGTGACTATCTGCTTAACGACCAATCTGACCAAAAAATATTTCTTGATCTGCAAATGGTA
>JBBRAW010000050.1:0-22322 GCA_038206385.1 Bacteroidia bacterium
ATTCGTAAATGAAAAAATACAAAGTCAGTTAGTTTTAAAATTGCGATTAAATTTAACATTATGAAGAAAGTAAGAATAAGTTCCACATGAAAACGCTTACGGTAAAAATCAATACCCTTTTGATATCTCTTCAAAAAGACATAATATATATAGCTAAAGATATTTATCATAATTTTTAATTAGGGTTTGTTCTTTCATCTAAAATAGAATATTCAATTACTGAAGACAATATTAGAGAATATTATTTTGAAAATATTAAAAGTATAATTATTAAGTAAATTTTTGATTTCAATAGATATTCTATTAAAGCGAACGAGATCTAATTAGCAGAGATGAATCCTTAATTCCAAATATCCCATTATTTTTGCAGCAGATATAAAATAATTTTTTTGCATTGCTGGTTTGAGGGAATATACTAAATCTTATCCCACGGTTTAAACCGTGGGCGTTGAAAAAGTTTAAACCGTGGGCGTTGAAAAAGTTTAAACCGTGGGCGTTGAAAAAGTTTAAACCGTAGGCGTTGAAAAAGTTTAAACCGTGGGCGTTGAAAAAGTTAAAACCGTAGGCGTTGAAAAAGTTTAAACCGTAGGCGTTGAAAAAGTTTAAATCATGATTGATGATAGGGTTTAAACATAAAAGATAAATAAATATGTCACATTCATTAAATAAAATTTGGATACATGCTGTATGGGCGACCAAGTACCGATCCCACCTAATTGCTCCTGAAATTGAACAGCAGATTTATCACTTCATGCGTAATCAATTTGTGGAATCAGGATGCCAGGTACGCATCATCAACGGCATGCCTGACCATGTTCATTGTTTGTTTTTGTTAAATCCAAAGAAAGCAATTGCGGAAGTAATTAAACAAGTTAAGGGAAGTACCTCCCATTATATTAATGAACAAAACCTTACCTCTGATTCTTTTGCATGGCAAACTGGCTATGCATCCTTTTCCGTAAGCGAATCACTTTTACAAATGGTTTTTAAATATATTATGAATCAGAAACAACATCATTTAAAAAAAACCTTTCTTCAAGAATTTGATGAATTCGTTAAACTTGATGAAAATTAAAATAAATTTAATGTATAATCAAAGCATAAAGCTTTGCTATCAGACAATGATAAAATAGTACTAGAAAACAGAAAGTATTTTTTTCAATGAAAGACTTCCAACACCCTATTCCCAACCAGAATCCATCCGTTAGCACCTAATTCCAAATATCCCATTATTTTTGCAGCATGTTGAAAAAAATTCTTCGCATTTGTGGATTGTGTATTTTATGGTTTGTGATAATTAGCTTCGCATCAACATTATTGTTTCGATTTGTTCCAATTCCTTTTACACCACTGATGATGGTTCGTTTAATTGAACAAAAATCGGACGGGCAAGATTTTAAGATGGATAAAAAATGGGAATCATTAGATCATATTTCTCCTAATCTTCCACTTGCTGTTGTAACATCTGAAGATCAAAAGTTCGAAGATCATTTTGGTTTTGATATTGCAGCGATTGAAAAGGCAACTAAGTACAACGAAAAGCATAAAGGTAAAAAAGTAAAAGGCGCTTCTACAATATCTCAACAAACTGCTAAAAATGTATTTTTATGGCCTTCGCGAAGTTGGATACGTAAAGGGTTTGAAGTGTATTTTACTTTCGTAATAGAAATATGTTGGAGTAAAGAACGAATTATGGAAGTATATCTCAATGTAATTGAAATGGGCCCTGGAATTTATGGTGCCGAAGCTGCTTCAAATTATTATTTTAAGAAACCTGCAATCAATCTTACACGTGATGAATCTGCAGCGATTGCAGCTATCTTACCTAATCCAATAAAATGGTCAGCTTCACATCCAACGGCTTATATTTCTAGAAAAAAAGCTTGGATACTTCGTCACATGAATGAAATAGATTTAAAAGATTTTTAGATCTTACAATCCGATATTAAAACCAATACGAATAATTGGATTTTGATAATATGAATAACGATCTTGAATCACATCGAAAAGCACCATCAAATTAATAGAAGCATTTCCTCCAGCTGATTGTGTGTAACCACCACCTATTAAAAGACTTTCTATATTCGCTCGCTTCTGTCGATAAGTTATATCATCAACCACATCAGAATTGATTAGTGAATATTCAGCATATGCTATAGCTGAAGGAATAACTTGATACTGACCAAATACACGACCTCCATAATCGCTAGAAGTATATGATACCGGTCCAAACTGATTGCTATTATCTTTAAGATAACTGTACGACGGTCCTCCGCCTATTGAAAATTTTTCAGTTACTTTATATCCTAATATCGGTGCTAAATAAACATATGTAATTGTACCGAATTGCAATCCGATATCTCCACCAGCAAATAAACGATCTTTAAGAGGTGGTTTTTGCTCGCGTTGTGGATCTTCTGGTCGATGTACAATCGTATCTTGGCCATAGGCGAAAATCGAAAATAAACAAATTGAAATGAAGAGAATAATGGATTTTTTCATAGAATCAATTGTAGATTCAAAGATAAAGAATTTCTTTGCATTCAAATGAACGAAAAATTAAAATGGTTTGTTGTAACTGGCGCTTCAAATGGCATTGGTTATGAAACGGCTTTACAGCTTTCAAGGCAGCCCGGAATTAACGTATTAGCGATTGCACGTACTAAAGAAAAACTTAATAGCTTACAACTGGAAGGTGGATCATCATTGCAAACGATGGTTTTTGATCTTGAAAATGAAGATACGAATAAAGTATTTCAATGGTTTCATGAGCGAGATATTGATGAAGTGTTCGGCATTATTCATAACGCAGGATTTCTACTTAACAAACCATTTTCAACAATCACAAAAGAGAATCTTGAAAAAAGTTATCATATAAATGTTTTCGCTCCATTTCTCTTGACACAAAGCTTACTTCCTTTATTGAAAAAATCAAATAGTGCACATGTGATTCATATTAGCAGCATGGGCGGAGTTCAAGGAAGTTCGAAATTTGCAGGATTGAGTGCTTACAGTTCAAGTAAAGGGGCTTTAAGTGTTTTAACAGAATGTTTAGCACTAGAATTTGTTGATGAAAAAATAAGTGTGAATTGTTTAGCGATTGGAGCTGTACAAACAGAAATGTTAGCACATGCTTTTCCAGGATATAAAGCTCCTTTAATGCCGAATGAAATGGGTGAATTTGTTTCATGGTTTGCACTAAATGGAAACCGTTTTTTTAATGGAAAGATACTTCCTGTTGCATTATCTACTCCATAAATAGATGATAGATTTTATTTCAAGAATACTTCGAATTATCTTCAGTATTTTTTGTGCAATCTTTTTTTTGATTTCCTTTCCGATAGTAATTCCATTGTACTTTTTAGTGTTTAATTTATATCCGAAAGATAAGTCGCCACATATTGCGCATGCTATTTCCAGAGGTTGGGCGCGATATTTATTATTCGTTTTTATGATACATTTAAAAGTGGAGAACAAAAATTATATCGATGCAAATCAAACATATATTTTCGTTTCGAATCATCGCTCAATGCTCGACATTCCAATTTATGCATTAGCATGTACTAATACTTTTCGCTTTTTGTCGAAGGCAGAACTTGGTAAAATTCCTATGTTAGGATATGTAATTCGCAAATTATATATCACAGTTAATAGAAAAGATAAACATGATCGAGGTAAAAGTATTGAGAAAATGTTAGCTTCTTTAAAAGAAGGCATCTCTGTTTTTTTAGCTCCTGAAGGAACAAGAAATACATCATCAGAAAAACTTTTGCCATTTAAAGAAGGTGCATTCCGATTAGCCATAACAGCACAACTCCCTATTGCAGTTTTAACAATTCGCGACTCTCAAAAATTATTAGCACCCGCACGTCCATTTGAAATGTGTCCAGGAAAAATTGTTTGCCGATGGAGCCAACCTATCAGCACCATCGGCATGACTGAAAAAGAACTTCCTATGCTAATCGAGCTTGTTCGAAATGCAATGATGAAAGATCTTGATTAGCTTTTCTCGAATGGTTATATGCTAACCATCATTTAGGTAGTTTACCATCTATAATTTCGTACATGTTAAGACCGTCGACTTCTGTAACGAGTAATTTATCGTTAAGAAAACAAATGGTAGTTAGAATAATGTCAGGATCAATAATTTTCTTTGAATCGTATTTTAGCAGGATACAGTTTTCGTTTTTTACATATCCGCTAAAATGTAGATCAACAAAGCAAGCCAATTGGCGATTAATCCTTATAACACCTTGCTCATCCAAGGAAGGCACTTTCAGGACCATGTCTTTCCATTTTGACTGGTCTTGTGCCGCTGTTCTCATAGCTACACATAAACCAAGATGAAAGAGTATTTGCCTTAAGACCACATCACAATTTAGTCTCTGATGAAAATAATAATGGATCATTTTCTGATTTCTCTTGCATTTTAAAAAATTAATTTTCCAATTGGTTTTGGTTGCTCAATACAAAATCAAATGCTTATTTTTGAAGATCATCACATTAATCTTTCTCTATGAATCCTCGTATCCAAAACATGGCCGACTATAATACTGCGTATAAGAATAGCGTAGCACAACCTGAAAAATTTTGGGCAGAGATTGCAGAAAATTTTACATGGATGAAACCTTGGGATGAAATATTGAAATGGGATTTCGATGATTTTAATGTTGAATGGTTCAAAGGTGGTAAGTTAAATATCACAGAAAATTGTTTGGATCGTCACCTAGAAACTCGTGCTGATGAAGTTGCTATTATTTGGGAAGCGAATAATCCAGAAACTCCATCACGACATATTACCTATCGACAACTACATGCAGAAGTTTGCAAAGCTGCGAATATGTTAAAATCAATTGGTGTAAAAAAAGGTGATCGTGTTTGCATTTATTTACCGATGGTTCCCGAAGCTGCGATTTCAATGTTAGCGTGTGCGCGTATTGGTGCAATTCATTCAATAGTATTTGCAGGGTTTTCTGCTCAGTCACTTTCGGATAGAATCAATGATTCCAATTGCGAATATGTGATCACTGCAGATGGTTCTTATCGTGGTGCAAAAGCACTAGTATTAAAAGATATTGTTGATGAAGCTTTAACATCATGCATATCTGTAAAGAATGTAATCGTTTTACAGCATACGAATTCTGAAATAAAATTTGAAGCTGGAAGAGATTTATGGTGGCATGAAATAATAAAAAATAAATCGGAAGATTGCGCACCAGAAATGATGGATGCAGAAGATATGTTATTCATACTTTATACTTCAGGATCAACAGGGAAACCCAAAGGTGTTGTACATACCACAGCGGGCTACATGGTTTGGGCATGGTATACTTTCATCAATGTTTTTCAATATGAACCTAAAGATATTTATTGGTGTACTGCCGATATAGGTTGGATAACTGGACACTCTTACCTTGTTTACGGACCATTACTCGCAGGTGGAACTACATTGATGTTTGAAGGAATTCCTTCTTATCCTGATGCTGGAAGATTTTGGCAAGTGATCGATAAACATAAAGTAAATATTTTTTACACCGCACCAACTGCTATTCGTTCATTGATGGCATGTGGTGATGCATTTGTTTATCCTTATTCATTAGCAACTTTAAAAACAATAGGATCTGTTGGTGAACCAATCAACGAAGAAGCATGGCATTGGTATTATGATAACATCGGCAAAGGAAATTGTTCGCTCATTGATACTTGGTGGCAAACCGAAACTGGTGGTGTAATGATTTCGCCTCTTGCACATATCACTCCTGTGAAACCTACTTATGCTACGTTACCTTTGCCAGGAGTACAAACAATTTTAGTTGATGCAAATGGTGTAGAATTAATTGGTGATAATGTTGAAGGAAATCTTTGCATTAAATTTCCATGGCCTGGAATGTTACGAACTACTTACGGAGATCATGAACGTTGTCGCCTAAATTATTTTGCAACATATAAAGGTCTTTATTTTACTGGTGATGGATGCCGTCGTGATAACGATGGTTATTATCGAATAATTGGTAGAGTTGATGATGTGATTAATGTTTCAGGACATCGCTTAGGAACTGCAGAAGTAGAAAATGCTATCAACGAACATCCGCATGTGATTGAATCGGCAGTAGTAGGTTATCCACACGCTATTAAAGGACAAGGAATTTATGCATTTGTAATTTGTGATCACTTACCTGATAACGCTCATAATTCGCGACAAGAAATTTTATCTGTTGTAAGCAAAGCCATAGGACCTATTGCAAAGCCCGATAAAATTCAATTCGTTATTGGGCTTCCTAAAACACGTTCGGGAAAAATCATGCGACGAATATTACGTAAAATCGCAGAAGGAGAAATGTCGAATTTAGGAGATACATCTACGTTATTGGATCCTGCAATTGTAGAAAGTATTAAAGAAGGAGCATTGTAAGTGAGAATGTATTTCTTACCTCACATGTTTATCCAATATCTCATTACCTGTTCTAAAAAAATAGATGAACCATGTTACAGAACCAAAAAGTTTAAAGGCATCTTTCATAAAAGTATCCTGAGGAATTGGAAGTGGAACTAATTTAATGATGGTTGACATTCCTAAAAAGAAGAATGCTAATCCAAGTACTAAGAAGTCGCTTTGTAACATTCTCTTTCGAAAACGCAATCCCCACAATAAAAATATATTTAAGTACGTAAGTAAAATTGCATTTTCTGGTATAGAGAAATATTGTGGAAATACATATTCATGTAATTGATAAAGATCATCGAGGGTTAATAGTAATGTTACAAATCCACTTATAATCATGAAGAAAAAATCTTGTTGTAAGTAACGCACATTCATAATACGTGAAGCAGTAAAGAAACAGGAACAAAATGCGCAACTCCAAATAATAATTCCGAGGTTAGAGAAAAAACCTAAGTAAAAAGGCGCTTTCATAATTGCAGTTGGATCTTTTGTTAAATAATCCAACGGAATATCTTTTCTCGTTGCCGCATAAATTGCAAAGAGCAATGCTAACAATGTTAGCAACCAAGAAATTAACAATACTGGTGTGGTGGTTCTAAATTGTGAGGCTAGGCTACGCATACGCTTTTTCTTAATTTCTGTCGCCTAAAATTTGTCGTTTCTGTAAGTTGAATTCATCGTCGGTAAGCAAACCTTTCTCACGTAAATTTCCTAATTTTTCGATGCGCTCCAATTTATGATCGTAGCCTTCGCCATTTGGTGATGGAGAAAAAGTTGATGTTGCCGTATTTGAAAAATTTCGAGAAGTTGAATCATTTTTCTTACGCATAAACATCCATATCAATGCAATCAAAAGAAATATTCCAACAATTAAATTAAAAATAAAAAGTATTGACTTTGTATGTGATGATTGCAGATTATCTCCTTTAGCACCATTCAACTCTTGCTTCAAATTTGTATTCTCTTCAACTAGTTGTTGTCGTTCTAACTCATTTTGTTTTATGATATTCTTTTGCACTTTTAAAAGTTCACGCATTGAATCTTGTTGAGCACTTAGTGATAACATTAAACTCGTTAAGCTATCCGTTAATGCTGATCTACGAAAATATTTTTCTGGCGAATTTTGAATTTGCTTATTCAAAGAATCTTGACTGACAGCAAATGAGTGAGAAGTTTGCATCATCAACAATAAGAAACCGAATGTGGATAAAATAGAAGAGATGAGTCGAGGGAAACGCATATTCAGGTTAAGCTATCAATTTGGTAGGTTAAGATACATAATTCATTGGCAAAGATAACCCTATAGGTCGTAATTTATTGTCATTTCTAGCTTATTATGAACAATTTATCATTAAAACACCAAATTAAAAATGCGCATTACGCCTATTTAATGCTTTTGCAAAAAGTAATAAAGTCACGTCTTAATGACGTAAATAATCCATTTCATGAGAATTGAATTATCATGAAAACAAGAAGGGATTGGTCGTAAATGTTATTAAAAAATCATTTTAAGGATCCTTAAATCTTGATAAAAAGACTTTTTTTCCTCGAAAATATAATAGCAAACAAGAACTGCTACTTATCTTAAAATGCAATTGCGTTTTACAACTTATTCATCTATAATTCCAATCAAATATTACAAAACTTATGTAAGGTTCAACTACTTTTTAGTAAACACTTCAAACTAATCTCAGTTAAAGAATGAAGTGAAAATTATATGTGACAATTATAAATTACGAAATGACACAAAATCCAAAAACAGCATTTTACATCCTTGCATTATTTATTGCAGGTATGAATGTAAATCTTCAGGCACAAGTTGGGATTGGCACAAACACTCCAAATGCTTCTGCAATTCTTGACCTTACGGCTACAGATAAAGGCCTATTGGTCCCAAGAATGACCCTCGCCCAAAAAAATGCAATTGCCGCTCCGGCCGCTGGTCTAATTGTTTACCAAACAGATGGGACAAGCGGACTATATCAATACAATGGTAGCTCGTGGGGACAGGTACTTGTTGGTACCGAAGCTTGGAGAATTGGAGGAAATATTGGGACTTCAGCCTCTTCAAATTTTATTGGAACTTCCGATGCTGTGGACTTCATTACCAAAACTGGCGGTACTGAAAGAATACGTGTTAGCTCGACAGGAAATGTTGGAATTGGAAACAACTCACCTGGCAGTACATTAGATGTGAAAGGAACCTTTCGCTTGAGTGGTTCAACATCTGGTTATGTAGGATTCTCTCCTGCTGCTGCGGCAGGATCAACTACCTATACTTTGCCTTCAGCTGATGGTACTAGCGGACAACAATTGACTTCAAATGGGAGCGGAACCTTAAGTTGGGCTGCAGCAGGTAGCGGTGGAAGTGGTTGGGGACTAACAGGAAATGGAGGGACAACGGCAGGAACAAATTTCGTTGGGACAACTGATAACAACGACCTAACTTTTAAAAGAAATAATACTACAGCTGGAAATATAGGTTTAGCAACAACATCATTTGGTGTTTCCTCTTCTGCATCTACAACCAATGGAGTCGCATTTGGAAATTCAGCAACGGCAACAGGTTCAAATTCTGTAGCGCTTGGATACAATGCGCTATCGATGATGGGAAATGGCGTAGCTATTGGATCAGGATCACAAATACAACCTGCTTCAGGAAGTACAGATAATATTGCAATTGGATATAGTGCAAATGTTACTGGAGGAGGTGCGTACTCCTACTCTACTGCAATTGGTTCATCAGCGCAAGTACAAAATTCTAACGGACTTGCAATTGGAAAATCAGCAAGTGTAAACTCGCAGTATGCAATGGCAATTGGTGATGCGGCACAAGCTCAAGGTACATCAGCATTGGTAATAGGTCAAAATGCTTCTGCGAATGGTACAAGTTCGATTGCGATTGGTAGTGGTGGAAGTTCCAATAAAACGCAAGCACAAGGTACGTATTCTATTTCATTAGGATATTATGCATATAGTAGCAGTACAGATGCGATTGCAATTGGTGATCATGCGCAAGCGCAAGGAACGAATGCATTAACAATCGGTTCAAACTTATATAATGGATCAAGCAATACAACTGCTATTGGAAATTCAAGTGTAACCTCTGTTTTATTTAATGGTGCTTCATCAGGTGGCAGTAAAGCTTTCGTCGTAGGAAATTCTTCATCGAATGGTAATGGTGCCTATTTAACAACTGGTGGCACTTGGACCAATGCATCAGATAAAAATTTAAAAGAAGATCTTGCGTATGTGGATGGAGAAGCTGTTCTTGAAAAAGTTTCTCAACTAGAAATTAGTCGCTGGAAATATAAAGGGACGGATGAATACCACGTTGGCCCCATGGCTCAGGATTTTTATAAATCATTTGGTTTAGGAAACGATGATAAGCATATCAGCACTATTGATCCATCAGGAATCGCATTAGTTTCTATTCAGGCTTTGAAAAAAGAAATTGATGAATTGAATAAGAAAAATACTTCCTTAGAGAATAAATTAAATAATCAACAAACTATCATTAATGCAATACAGTTGCAGATGACTGAATTGTTAAAAAAGATCAAATAATTATTTTAAAATTTCATAAAATTTTATTTCCATTGAGATGAAAGGAACAAAAAAAAGAAATCATGAAATGAAGATTAAGATGAGAGTTTCCTCAAGGATGAGTCTTCGTTTCCAGATTGTACAACGCATGTCATTAATTATGATTTTAGCAATCATTCCATTTACGATGGAGCGATTTTTTTCTTCTGAAAATGCTTTAGCTCATACAATCTCAGCCAAAAAAACTGTTGATAATCATGTTAAAAAAGCAGAAGTTGAAAACTCAAAAAACGAACCAGAAACATCATCTCACAGTGCAAATAAATTAGAAATAGCTTCTATTTCTGCATTGGATGCTATTAGCAATGGTATATTATATATTAGTCCGAATACGATTTTTGCTACTGAAGGATCTTTTACAACCTCGTCAATAGGGTCAACAACAAACAAGGGAGATTTTTATGTAAAAGGTGATTGGGTCAACAATGGAAATTACGCAGTAAGTACAGGGAAAATAAGTTTCTGGGGCGGAAATTCACAAAACATCAATGGAACATCTTCAACGGAATTTTATAATGCAGAAGTAAATAAAACATCCAACGGAGTTACGCTGAACAATGCAATTACTGTAGATAATGTTTTAACGCTGACGCAAGGAATGGTAGATTTGAATTCGAATAAATTAACTATTTCAAACTCTGCTACATCTGCATTATCATATACAACTGGATACTTACTTTCTGAAAAAACAAATAATTCGAGCAAAGTTCAATGGAATATTGGAAGCACTACAGGTAGTCACGTAATTCCTTTTGCTACTGCAAGTGCTATTGCTATTCCATTAACACTTAATCTTACTTCAGGTACAATCGGCAATATAACAACATCAACTTTTCCTGTTGGAGCAGATAATCAACCTTATCCCACTTCACCCGATTCGGTTCACAACATGAATGGAGCTGGAGGTGTAGATAATAGTGCGAATGTTGTTGATCGCTTTTGGCAAATCGACAGAACAGGAACATCTGGAGTTCTTACCGTTACCTTTACCTATGCGGATACAGAGGTTCCTGCTAATGGTGAATCCAATTTAGTTGCACAACGATTTAGCAATTCGGCTGGCTGGGAAACACCTTTATCGTCACAAATTTTTAATTCTGCACTTAATACAGTAACAACATCTGGAATTACAGGACCTGGCGTATATGCACTAACGCAAAGTAGTTATACATTACCTATTAAACTATTATTCTTTAAAGCATCCTTAAATCCAGATAACCAAGCAGAACTAAATTGGGCAACGGCAACAGAAAAGAACAACGACTTCTTTACTATTGAGCGATCGAAAGATTTAAAAGATATCGAAACACTTACAGAAGTGAAAGGTGCGGGAACGAGTTATACTCCCAAAAATTATAAAATCATCGATGAACATCCTTTTGAAGGAACATCCTATTATCGATTAAAACAAACTGATTTCGACGGAAAATTCGAATACTTTAACTGGTGCGCTGTTTCCGGATCAAAAACAACAAAAGAAGAGAAATTACATATCGAAAAATTATTTCCAAATCCATTCTCAGATCAGTTTATAGTAAATTATATTGATCCAATAAGCGAAGAAATAACTATTCAATTGATTGATCAAAGTGGTAGAATTGTTTTTGCCGATCATAAAAATTCAGATCAGGGCATTAACACTTATGCTTTCTATAATAACATTGGATTAATTCCAGGTAATTATATTTTGATTCTTTCTTCAAAGAATCAAAAAGACAGTATAAAAATTATTCGTAATAATTAGTTGTTGTTTTAAACTTTATCTGCTAAATAATTATAATCTATTTGAAAGAACAAAATAAAACATGATTTTTACCTGTTAATGTTTCTTAACAGAAACAGGAATTAATTATGATGAAAATTATTTTAAAAACTGCTCGTTGCTATTTAAGAGAAATGGATCCTATACTGGATGTTACGAATGCTTTTGAATTAAATCGTGATTTTGAAGTTGTGCGATATACGGGTGATGTTGCTTTTGAAAATAGTGCTACAGCAAAAAAATTTCTTGAGAATTATAAAGATTACGAACGATTTAATATGGGTCGTTGAGCTGTGATTCGTAAGTTGGATGAAGTATGGTTAGGGTGGTGTGGATTAAAATATTTACCAGATACTGCTGAAGTAGATCTCGGATATCGTTTTCATCAAAAATTTTGGAATCAAGGATATG
Organism: Bacteroidia bacterium; assembly: GCA_038206385.1. GTDB lineage: Bacteria > Bacteroidota > Bacteroidia > AKYH767-A > OLB10 > JANXSD01. The sequence goes on from JBBRAW010000050.1 coordinate 12,222, forward strand.
CCACAGAAACAGCATTAGCATGTATTGAATATGGATTTGATAAATTATTTCTTGAACGGATAGTTGGTCGAGCAGAAAGTGCTAATATTGGATCCATTCGAGTGCTAGAAAAATGTGGAATGAAATTTTTCAGACATACCAACTTCAATGGAAATGCTGGTGTTGAATACGAAATTAAAAAAGAATAAATAAAATTAATATGCCAATTATAAGAGCAGTACATGGTATCGATCCACAGTTTGGTAGTGATTGTTTTCTCGCAGAAAATGCAACCGTTGTTGGTCAGGTAATTATGGGTGATCAATGCAGCGTTTGGTTTAATGCGGTGATTCGTGGAGATGTGAACACGATTGTGATGGGCAACAAAGTGAATGTTCAAGATGGTGCAATCATTCATTGCACGTATCAAAAATGTGGAACTATAATTGGCAATAATGTTTCCATCGGTCATAATGCAATCGTTCATGGATGCACACTCCATGATAATATTTTAATTGGAATGGGCGCCATTCTTATGGATAATGTAATTGTTGAATCCAACTCTATCATTGCTGCTGGTGCTGTTGTTTTAGAAAATACACATATTGAATCAGGTTCGATCTATGCTGGAGTGCCCGCAAAAAAAGTAAAATCAGTAGCTCCTGAACAATTCAAAACACTAGTAGAGGGCATTGCGAATAACTATATTATGTATTCCGATTGGTTCAAAGAGTAATAATTATTTTATTTTATCTTCGAAAGCATAGCCAACAACATTTTAAATTTCAGATACTATTTTTATTATTTTTTTCGTTGTTATGTCATAAATTCCTTGATGATCCTATTAACAGGCTCATGTTAGCAAAAGGATGACAACATCAAATAGCATATAAGCCCCTGCTTCTACCTTTACACGTTAAGCGAATTCGCGCTAAAATTTAATGCTACTATGTCGTTAATCCTTCAAATACAACAAGCTGGTGCTTTAACCACCGACACTTTAAACCATGCAGCTTCTCAAGTTGCAGTTCCTGCTACGACCGTTGCGCCTCTTCCAACACATACATTTTCTCTTTGGGAAATGGTGTTGAGTGGCGGTCCGATCATGATTCCCATTGGATTACTTTCATTGGCTGCGGTATTTATTTTCTTCGAACGTTATTTCACCATCAAAAAATCGTCGAAGATTGATACCAATTTTTTAAATCAGATTCGTGATTTTATGCATCAAGGAAATGTTGATTCAGCGATTTCTCTTAGTAAAAACACTGATAATCCTGTAGCCAAGATGGTACATAAAGGATTATTGCGATTAGGCAAACCTGTTAAAGATATTGAAAGTGCTATCGAAAATGTTGGTAAGCTTGAACTGTATAAGATGGAGAAAAATTTGAGTTTACTTGGAACCATCGCAGGTATTGCTCCTATGTTTGGATTCTTAGGAACAATCTTCGGAGTAATTAAAATTTTTTATAACATTTCTTTAGCAGATAATATTAGTATTGGATTGATCGCTGGCGGACTATATGAAAAAATGGTAACTACTGCTTCTGGTTTGATGGTCGGGATCTTTGCTTATGTTGGATATCACTATTTGATCATCATGATTGATAGAGTTGTAAATAAGATGGAAATAAATGCAATTGAGTTTATTGATCTTCTTGAGGAACCAGCAAAAAAATAATATTCACCGATCCGAAATTTAATTTCAAGTTATTATGGAATGTATAGTTTGTTCAACTCCTTAATCGATTTAAAAATTCTTTCTAACAACGGATTTATAATGCAATATCTTTCATGAAAATACAAAGAAGGAACCGACACAGTACAGAATTAAATACGTCATCGTTGATCGACATCATGTTTTTTTTGATGTTGTTTTTTCTTATTACATCAACATTAGTTAGTCCGAATGTGATGAAACTTTTACTGCCTAAAGCAGATAACGGTAAGGCAATGTCGAAGCAAAATATTACTGTTTCCGTTTCGAGTGATTTACTATATTATGTAGATAACAAACCAGTTACTTTTGAAGCACTAGAGCCAACAATCTTACAAGCTATAGCTGGTAAACCTGATCCAACAATTATTTTAAAGGTCGACAAAACAGTTCAAATACAAAATCTTGTTGACCTCTTGAACATTGGAAACCGAAACAAAATCAAAATGGTTTTGGCAACTGAAAACGCAAAAAAATAATTTAAGTTTTGACTCTCTCCATTCGCCAACGATCACTAATACTTACTGTGTTTATTCACGCAGCAGTTTTTCTATTTCTGCTTTTTGCAATCTTAACAACTCCCGATCCTCCTATGGGCGGTGGTGAAGGTGTATTGGTAAATATAGGTTACATGGACATGGCTACTGGTGAAGAGCAACCAATGTCGGAGAATACAACCGAACAACCTGTCGTAAAAGAAAAAGTACAACCGCAAACTAGTGAAGAAGCTCCAGTAATTACGCAAGATGTTGAAGATGCTCCAGTAATTGAAAAGAAAGAGCCGAAGAAAATTATTAAGAAAGTAACTCCTACACCTATTAAAGAAACAGTTGTTAAAAAAGTTGAAACGGCGCCTGTTGTTGTTGAACGAAAGGTAGATCAAAAAGCAATTTACAAAGGGAAAACGAATACTTCTACATCACAAGGAACGGCAACGAGCGGACAAGGTGATCAAGGAGATCCATCGGGAGATCCTAATTCCAAATTATATGGAAAGCCAGGAAATGGTAACGGCACTGGTGATGGTTTAGGAACTGGTAATGGTTCAGGAAATGGAACAGGGCCAGGAGTATCGTATAATCTAACTGGAAGAAATAAAATTAGTTTGCCAAAGGTTAATGACAACTCAAAAGACGAAGGAAAAGTTGTTGTAGATATTGTTGTAGATAAAAATGGAAAAGTTGTTAGTGCAGATGGTCCTTCAAGAGGTTCAACCACTACAAATTCTAATTTAGTAAAGAAAGCAAAAGAAGCTGCGTTGCATGCAGTATTTTCTCCAAGTAAAGATGGTGTTGAAGAACAAAGAGGAACGATTACTTTTAATTTTATTAATCGTTAACGTCAATTGGTATAACACAAAAATATTCACTTATATAAAAAACCCTTAGCAGAAATTTCTGTTAAGGGTTTTAGGTTTTATTATTTATCTTAATTATTTCAATTCATCGAATGTTTGTTTAGTGAGGGGGATTTTCCTTTCCATCTTGATTATTTGGTTCGCGATCCTGATTATTTCTTTTCGGCGTTTGTTGTTGTTGTTGCGGTCTTATATTCGGTCTGCCTTCTTGGTTTTGATGTTGTGGCTTTTGCTCTGGAGCTGGTTGATTTCTATCAGGAGATTGTTGTTGATGTTGTGGTTCCTGTTGATTTCGATCAGGAGCTTGTTGTTGACGCTGTTGCTCCTGATGATTTAGATTCGGTGCTTGCTGATGTTGTTCAGGAGGATGCTGATTTCGATTAGGAGTTTGCTGATTTCGATTAGGAGTTTGCTGATTCCTATTCGGAGATTGTTGATGATGGTGAGGTGCCTGAATATTCTTATCAGAATTTTGTTGTTGCGCGGCCTGTTGTTTTTTCGCTGGTTGATTTTGATTAATATTTTTATCCATTGGTGTTGAATTAATTTTACCAGGAGATTTAGTATTATTCATTTTATCAATTGTAGAATTCGTTTTAACTGGTTGCTTTACTCCGTTTCTATTTACACCACGAGTTTTCACATCCTTTCCTTGATTATTTTTCTGGGGCTTATACTCACTCACTTTAGAAGGCATTGATTTCTTATCATTCGCACCTTCACTCTTTATTTGTGGTCTGTAAATTTTAAAATCATTTCCACTTTGCTTTTGTCCAGGACGAGAATCATCACGAATAGCAACAGGAGTAATTTTTCTTGCGGTCAATTTTTGAAAATCGTCTCGCTTTGGTCCGGCAACATAAACTACATTTCTATTATTGTCTCTTCCTGTATTAGTAATCACAGTAGAATTTTTAATTATTGTAATGTTTTGTGAACGATTGATATAATATCTATTGATATCCGTTCTATTCAAATCACGATCTCTAACAAACCTCCAGCGTTCATTGGGAACAGTGTATCCACTCCCAAACGAAGCATCAATAGAAATTCCAGAACTCATAGGTGCCCAACCATAATAACCATTCGAATGTCGCCATGTAACCCATGCAGGTCCCCATTCGGTATTAGGAAACCAAAGCCATCCATAATAATTATCATAATTCCATCTTCCATAATGAAATGGTGCCCATCCCCAATTATAATTCGACTCCCATGTCCAACCATAATCAGTAAATACCCAATGACCATTTGAAGAATAAGGACTAAACCCTGTTTCTACTGCGGGTACCCAAACATATCCATAATTGGGGTAATTAATCCACTGTCCGTAAGGGCTTAGTTCATCATAAAAAACTTGATACGTAACAGCAACCGTTTGTGCCAGGGATTGATTTGGTTTGATCCAAAAAAGAAATAGTAATATAACAAGAATTGGTATCTTTTTCATGTATAATTATGCGATAAATTTTTGAATACTTTTTGCAATAACCATTTCATATTACCTTATTATAGCAAGTGAATTATCCACTTTAATAGGATTGAGTTCACCTCGAATAATAATTGTTTCACGAACACGTGGCTGACGATGCCATCTTGGATGACGGTATACTGGAGGTGGTCCGGGAGCGCGAACTGTTGCATAACATGATGAGAAAAAGAGAATTAACAATACGCCAAATGTGAACATTAAATTTTTCATAAGTTTCAATATATAAAATTAAAGTAAATATTCATGCCATTGGAAAATTCAAGTAAATTATACGCTACAAATCCTACAATTTGATAACAAATTAAATCGAAAGTTTAATAAAACTAGTTTTATCTATATTATTTAAAAATCACTCTTTAAATCCATTTTACGAGCCCTTATCAATAACTCCTTTATAATCTCAATGAGTAAATTATATTTGTGGTGAAATGAACTATAGCGAAACCATCGAATATTTATTTTCAGCATTACCCATGTTTCATCGTATTGGTCCTGCAGCTTATAAAGCAAACTTGGACAATACCCATTTATTGTGCAAGTTATTTGATCATCCAGAAAACGATTTGAAATGTATTCATGTTGCTGGAACAAATGGTAAAGGTTCCGTATCTCACATTCTTGCCTCCATATTACAATCGGCTGGATTTAAAACTGGATTATATACTTCTCCTCATTTAAAAGATTTCAGAGAACGCATTCGGATCAATGGTGCAATGGTAAGTGAAGAATGGGTAAGTAATTTTGTAAGTAAACATCAACAATCATTTGAAGAAATAAAACCTTCTTTCTTTGAGATGACAACTGCGATGGCATTCAAATATTTTCATGATCATCAAACTGATATAGCAGTAATTGAAACGGGCTTAGGTGGTCGATTAGATTCTACCAATGTACTTACTCCTCATATATCGGTGATAACCAATATAGGATTAGATCACATGAATTTATTGGGTAATACTTTAGAAAAAATTGCTATTGAAAAAGCAGGAATCATTAAATCAAATATCCCAATTGTAATAGGTGAATACACTTCTTCAACAAAATTAATTTTTACAGAGACGTCGAATAGATTAAGTGCGCCAATTTATTTCGCATCTGAAAATTTTGAGATTATCGCAAAAGAATATAACCCACTTGAAGAACATCAAACAGTAAACATATTTAAACATCATGAATCTTATTTTAAAAATGTCATTTGTGATCTCACAGGAAAATATCAATTAAAAAATATTGCAACAGTAATTCAAATCATTTCTATTTTAAAAGAACTCGGCTTTCAAATTTCTGAAAATAATATTCGTGATGGATTAAAAAATGTTAAAAAAAATACTGGGCTTCAAGGGCGTTGGCAAATTATAAATAGATCCCCAATTACTATTTGTGATACAGGTCATAATGAAGATGGACTTCGTGAAGTGTTACCATTGCTACAAGAAATTTCGCATGAAAACTTGCATATTGTTTTAGGAATGGTAAATGATAAAGAGATAGAAAAAATATTGGAACTATTTCCGAAAGATGCGATCTATTATTTCTGCAAAGCGAATATTCCTCGCGGATTAGATGCTAGTATTCTTGCGGAAAAAGCTTCAGTTATAGGATTAAAAGGAATTGTTTTTGAAAGTGTATCTGCTGCACTTCACTCAGCGCAAAAAAAAGCATTAAATAACGATATTGTTTTTGTAGGTGGAAGCACCTTTACGGTTGCAGAAATAATTTAATTTGTGTTAGTGGTATTAGAATGAAAAATCGAAAGTTACAGTTGAAGCTGATGCGTTCGTAAATAATACGGCATTTTTACTCCACGTTTCAATTGAATTACGATGTCGAATAGTGATGTATAGCATTTGACCGCTTAGAAATCCAGGTAATGTCATAAATGCATTTCCATTTATATGCAATAGTGCTTTCTGAGAGTAAACAAATGTTGGCGTAATGGAAGTATAAAAGTCAACAGTTACAGAATCGCATGCTGTAGGATCTGAACTCAAACCAGCATCATACAAAACAGGATTCATTAAATGCGTTTGATTATTATAAAATCCTTGAATAAATGTTTTAAAATTTAGTAATACAGCATTACAATTATTTACTGTTAAAGCTACCGCTGCTGAACTAATACAATCTGTTAGCACGGAATAACTTCCTGATGTTTTAGCATAAATACTTTGCGTAGTTGCTCCGGTATTCCATAAGTAATTTGACCCAGAGCTTGATGTTAAGCGAATAGAATCACCAGCGCAAATGGTAGTAGTTCCTGAAACAGTTATAATAGGAAGAATTGAATACTTTAAAACCACATCATCGATGCGATGCGATGTATTAGTGCCATTTTGAATAAATTGAATTCTCAAATTCGTTGTTGCGGGAATAGTACCCGTAGCAGTGACTAATGTCCATGCTGTTGTGTTTACAGGTGGAAATGAAAGCGAAGTATAATTAATTCCATCAGCGCTAACTTTCACTAATAGCTCTGAACCATTCGTTAAATTATTTCCTTTATTTATTGCAAAAGTTAATGCTAATCCAGAAAGGCCACTTGAATTAATATTTGAGATAATAAAATTTTTACCGATTGCTGTTGTAGAAAAAAAGATGTTTCCTGCTCCACTTGCACTTGTATAACCTGATGATGCTGAAGTATTGCGAACGTCTGCAGTTCCACTCATAGTTAGATTAACACTTTCGAATCCATTCGCACTTTCATGAGCAGGAATTAACGTGGTAGATGGGGCTGATCCCATATTTTCGTGAAATACAATACCAGCGGATACTGGATTTACAACTGTTGCAACAACTGAATTGGAAATAGAAGTACAACCATAAATATCACTTACAGTAACAGAATAATTAGCAGCAGTTGTTATAGAAATTGATTGTGCAGTCGCTCCATTAGACCATAAATAAGAAGTCGCATTATTTACACTTATTACAACAGATGATCCATTGCATATAGAAATTGGTCCAGCGGGATTAATAGTTGGAATTACAGATTGTGACGTTATTATATTTTGTGTAATTGAAGGCATTGCATTATTAGCCGTACTAAAATCATTTACATTATTTGTTGCTGCGTTAAAAATATAATTCCCATTCGATGACATATTATAAGTACTATCAACAATAATTGTTATTGAAGCTCCCGGAGTTAATGTTCCAGTATTTATTATTTTCGAAAAATTTTGTGTGATAGATTGCGGATTCGTTGCTGATAAATTAATTTGAACATTATTAATTGTAAAATCGATTGTTAATGCTGCGTAATTTTTAATTGTTACAATTAATTTTTTATTCGTATTGCTGCATGGTGTAACCACAGGATTTGTAAATGCTGTTAATCCTACATCTATTGATGAGTAATTAAAATTGAATGTTGACAAAACTGGTAAATGATCTGACCCTTGATACAATGCATCTGCAACAGCTTGAGAAACGGCGGCATTTGGCATTTTATTAATTGAATCATTATAGTGATTTCCATCGTTACCATAAGCAGTTAATGAATTAATAACATAACTCACTCGCCCTCCTTGTTGAATAGCTTTCGAAAATAAAATCATATCAAAACGATCATCTAACCCACCAATTGAACCTCCACCAAAGGCATGAACACCCCTTGTAGATTGAGTATGATAATTTGAATAAGATGGATTATTCCATGTGCCAGTTAAATTTATTGGATCAACAAAATGTCCTTCAACACCTGAATGAATTTGCAACAATTTTATGTAAGAACTTTCTGTAGAATTATAAATATTAAAATCACCACAAATAATAAACTTCGATCCTAATGGTAATGCGTCAGTTCGTTTTCGCAAACTATCAATTTCCATTGCACGTTGCAATTCATTCGCTGATCCTGTACTTGCTTTTAAATGCACGGCATAAATTCGTAGTGTGTCACCTGATGCGATATGCAATAAAGTAAATTCACTGATATCACGTAAATCAGTATGTACTGGGATATTGGAAATGAATTGAAACTTTGATGTTTTGTAAAAGATGCCATTATCTGAATCGGGGCCATCTACAAATGATCCGGCGGAATAAATATTCGCTTGAGCATTCAAAACCTTTGTTAAAATTGAATTCAAACCTGCTTGAGTACTAATTTCTTCCACAACTAAAATATCTGGATTAGTGGTATTGATACTTGTACGATAAAATGGATTTCGGAGTGCAGTATCAGCGGCAAATCCACCAGATCCTCCGTAATTAAGAAGATTGTAAGCCATAATTTTTACTAGATCATTTTGCTGAGCGAAGCAATCCTTAGGAAAAATAAATGATAAACTAAGAAGTATAATTATCAGAAACAAGTAGCACTTACCTATCGAAACAGATAAAACAATTGGGACAGAAATGATATTACTTCTTGAAGTTAGATACACAATAATAGTTATGATTTAATCCGACAAAATGGTTCTCCCCCGAGATCCTGGATGATTATTAGAGTGCAAAGTACAATTACTTATAAATACTTACAAGTACATAGCTGACTATTTTTGATATTTAAATATTAAAACCAAAACTCTAATTCGTCGTTATTATGTACAAAGTATTGAATTTAAATGTTTTAAATATTTTTAATTATTAATGTAATTTAGTTTTATAATTTTTTGGAGTTAGTCATTCTATCTCTATATTTGCAGCCCTGTTGAATAAACGGAAAGGGAGTATAGCTCAGCTGGTTCAGAGCATCCCGTTGTTGCGGGAGTGTCCGCAGCTTGATTGAAATAAAATATTGGGAGTATAGCTCAGCTGGTTCAGAGCATCCCGTCGTTGCGGGAGAGTCCGCAGCTTGATTGAAATAAAATATTGGGAGTATAGCTCAGCTGGTTCAGAGCATCCCGTCGTTGCGGGAGAGTCCGCAGTTTGATTGAAATAAAATATTGGGAGTATAGCTCAGCTGGTTCAGAGCATCTGCCTTACAAGCAGAGGGTCCGCGGTTCGAACCCGTGTACTCCCACAAAATAGCTCCTCAAATTGTGGGGCTATTTTTAATTTGAAGAAAAACTAAATTGGTTCAGAGCATCCCGTTTTCAACGGGAGAGTCCGCGGTTCGAACCCGTCCCGTTGTAAATACGGGACAAGTTGTACTCCCACAAAGCCACCTAATTTAGGTGGCTTTTAATTTTTATACATGTTTACATTTTATATACTTTTTTCAGCGCAATTAGATAAATTCTACATTGGATATACGAGTAATTCAATTGCTGATCGTCTCAAAAAACATAATTCAAACCATAAGGGTTTTACAGGTAGAGCTAATGATTGGGAAGTAGTTTATTTTGAAGAATTTTTGGAAAAAACTTCTGCTATGAAACGCGAAAAAGAAGTGAAAGCTTGGAAATCAAAATCAAGAATTATGATGCTTATCAACTCCGTTAAATAGTCAGCTGGTTCAGAGCATCCCGCTTTCAACGGGAGGGTCCGCGGTTCGAACCCGTCCCGTTGTAAATACGGGACAAGTTGTACTCCCACAAAATAGCTCCTCAAATTGTGGGGCTATTTTTAATTTGAAGAAAAACTAAATTGGTTCAGAGCATCCCG
>JBBRAW010000051.1:0-22205 GCA_038206385.1 Bacteroidia bacterium
AGTCAACGAGGTTATTTGAAAAAAGAAAATAACGCGTCACAAATAAGCCTTTTCCCTACATAGAATAAAAAATGGTAAGGGGGTACTTATGCTAAACTAAAACTTCCCCACTCGTGGATTTTCTTTAATTTGGTCGATTATTAATTTAGTAGGTTAACAGAGATTTTTTTATTTTTAATAACAAAAATATTTAGGCCACAAAATGAAAAAGATATTGATGTATTAAAATATTCAATTCGCATAACTGATTTAAATAGTAAAACGAATTCCATAAAAGGAAATTCAATAGTTCAGTTAAGAGTTACATCCGACAACGTTGAACGAATTCATTTGTCGTTATTTTCATTAATAATTGATTCAATAAAAATACATGATTTAGCTGCTAATTACAGTTATGATGGCAATGACATCTCTATCAATTCGCCTTACAAATTAAATAGTGGTGATACGTTGAGTTGTCAAATATTTTATCATGGACATCCGCAGAAAGATGTTACTGGCTGGGGAGGGTTTTATTTTGTTGATGATTTTGCTTTTAATTTGGGAATTGGTTTCGGGAGTAAATCGCATCCGAATGGAAAAAATTGGTTTCCATGTAATGATACTTTCGATGATAAAGCCTATTTCGATTTTAGCATAACGACATCACCAAAATCGAGAGCAATATGTAATGGGATTTTAACTTCGCAATACTTAAATAGTGATGGGACTATTATTTGGAATTGGAAAATGAATCATAAAATTCCACCTTATTTAGCTTGTATTTCCGTTGGTCCTTTTTATATTATTCATGAAACATCAAATGGGATTCCAGTAGAAATAGCTTGTTTATCGCAGGATAGTGAACTTGTAAAAAACAGCTTTAAAAACCTCGATATTATACTTGCTAATTATATTTCCATGTATGGCACCTACCCTTTCGATAAAGTTGGATTTACTTTGGTACCATTTAATTTGGGAGCCATGGAACATGCAAGTAGTATTACCATTGGGAACGTTTTTATAGATGGTACATTGAACTATGAAACATTATGGGCTCATGAATTATCACACATGTGGTGGGGTGATGAAGTAACATGTTTATCGGAACGTGAGATTTGGTTGAACGAAGGATTTGCAAGTTATAATGAAGCATTAACAATCAAAAAATTATATGGAGAAGAAAAATATAATTTGTGGTTAAGACAAAATCATAAAAGGGCATTACACTATTTACTGAATGATGAAAATGGAGATTTCGCCCTTGATGCAATGCCACATAGCCAAACATACGGAACTACTGTTTATAGTAAAGCTCCAGACATAATACATTCACTTCATGAATTGTTAGGTGACTCTGCATTTTTTAATGGATGTAAAAATTATTTATCAAAACATAAGTATGGCAATGGGACAAGTATAGATTTAAGTAATGATTTGAATGATTTATCAACAACTCCCAAAATTAATACGCAACAATTTTTTAATGATTGGATTTCAACACCTGGATATCCTCATTTTTCCATTGATTCGATAAGTAATAAAAATTTGAATTACACAATTTACACGCGTCAGCGTTCGAAAGGGAATTCACACATCTATAAAACATCAATAGATTTATTTGCCACAAATGGAATACAAGATACCATTATCAAAATCTATATTGACAAATCAACAAATGTATTTCATTGTTATATTCCTTTTAAAGTAAAGTGGTTTATACTTGATAAAGATGCTAAAGTGGCATCGGCAATAATAGCGTTTACAAATAGGATAATGAAAACTGGTGAATATACTTTTCCAGAAACTAATGTTACATTAAATGTAAAGAATGTTGGTAACGACTCAACTAATTTGCGCGTTGAATTAAATTGGATTAAGCCAGATGGATTTAAACATCCAAACAATAAGATTCGATTAAGTGATACGCATTATTGGAAGATTGATGGAATTATAGCCACTGGCTTTTCAGCGAAAGCAACATTTGAATACAATGGTACAACGAACTTAACAGATGGTTATTTTGACAACAGTTTAATAGAAGGTTCAGAAAATAATTTGCAATTATTATACAGATCTGGAACAGCTGAAGACTGGCAAGTTGTTCATGATTTTTCAATTCAAAATGATGAAGACCAATTTGACAAAAAGGGTAGAATCATCTTAAACCAAGTAAGAAAAGGTGAATATGTTTTGGGATATAAAAAATAAACCAACATTAATTTTCATTTTTATAGCAATTCTGAATATAATTTAGATAAATGGGGTAAATTTGCATCATGCTGGAAACATTACCACAAATCATTCTAAAAAAAGACAAAGAAAGGTCCTTAAATCAACGACATCCGTGGATATTTTCAGGAGCAATCGCTAAAGAACCTAAAGACTTACAAGAAGGCGATACGGTAGTAGTAAATTCTTCAGAAGGAAAATATTTAGCTACGGGTCATTTTCACAAAGGAACAATTACAATCCGTTGTATTGACTTTTTAAATCAAGAAATCGATCAAGTTTTTTGGAAAGAAAAAGTTAGTAAAGCATGGGAATATAGAAAGGCGATTGGTTTAGGAAATTCTAAATCAACAAACACTTTTCGATTGATACATGCTGAAGGGGATGGTTTCCCTGGATTGGTAGTTGATATTTATGCTGATGTTGCAATTATCCAAACCTATACTATTGGAATGCATCGAATAAAAGAGCGGTTAACAGTTGCGATTAAGGAAATACTTGGAGAGCGTATTCAAGCTGTTTATGATAAATCAGCAGATACAATGGCGAAGCAAAGTAGCGTTGTTACAACGGATCAATTTTTATGGAAAAGAGATGGTTTCGAACCTGTAGATTTTGTTTTTGAAAACGATATTAAGTTTGGTATTGATTGGATCAATGGACAGAAAACTGGTTTTTTTATTGATCAAAGAAATAATAGAGCTCTACTGAAAACTTATTCATCGGGAAAAAAAGTTTTAAATACATTTTCATATACAGGAGGTTTTTCTGTTTATGCTTTAGCAGGAGGTGCGAGCATGGTACATTCTGTGGATAGTTCGAAAAGAGCAATGGAAGGCGCAATTAAAAATGTGGAGTTGAATTTTCCTGAATCTGCGCATGAGGGCTTTACAGAGGATGTAATGAGTTTTTTCAAACATACAGAAGAAGATTACGACATTATCATTTTAGATCCTCCTGCCTTTGCTAAACATCTTAGTCAGGTGAAAAATGCAATGGTAGGTTACCGAAATTTAAATACAGAAGGTTTTAAAAGAATTAAACCTGGTGGAATACTCTTTACGTTTTCATGTTCTCAAGCGGTTGATAAGGAGTTATTCCGAAAAGTAATATTTCAATCTGCATTACAAGCGGGAAGAAAAGTTAGAATCATGCATCAATTAAGTCAACCTGAAGACCACCCCGTGAATATCTATCATCCAGAGGCAGAATATTTAAAAGGTTTAGTATTATTTGTAGAATAAATTACAATTCAATTTTGTATTATTGATTAAGCAAAATATTTCTTCACTACATCAATAAAAAAATTCGCAAAATACATTTCACAATTTATATCTTTACAAAAAAATAATTGCATTTTTTCTCGTTTCCAATTCATTAAAAATAATTCTATTTAGATGTATTCTAACATACCACGATTAAAAAACACCGACAACAAAAACTTCTTCTTAATAGCAGGAACATGTGTTGTTGAAACTGAAGAAATCACTTATCAAACGGCGCATAAACTTCAACAGATTACCAACAGACTTGGCATACCGTTTATTTTCAAAGCGTCCTATCGCAAAGCGAATCGTACTCGATTAGATTCGTATACTGGAATGGGTGATGAACTTGCGCTTGGGATTTTGAAAAAAGTTGGAGACGAATTACATCTTCCATTACTTACGGATATTCATGAAAGTCATGAGGCAGCTCTTGCAGCAGAATATGTAGATATACTTCAGATTCCTGCATTTTTATGTCGTCAAACCGACTTATTAGTAGCAGCCGCAAAAACTGGGAAAGTTGTGAATGTAAAGAAGGGTCAATTTTTATCACCTGAAGCGATGCAATTTGCAGTAAAGAAAATTCAAGAATCAGGTAATGAAAAAGTGATGTTAACGGAGCGAGGATCAACTTTTGGATATACCGATTTAGTGGTGGACTACCGATCAATTCCGATTATGAAAGCTATGGGTGTTCCTGTTATTATGGACATCACACATAGTATACAGCAACCGAACCAAACGAGTGGAGTTACGGGAGGCAGACCTGATTTAATCGCAACAATAGCAAAGGCTGCAATAGCGACTGGTGCAGATGGAATATTTTTAGAAACACATCCAAATCCATCAGAAGCTTTATCTGATGGTGCAAATATGATTCACTTGGATAATGTAGAAGCATTATTGCACGAACTTGTAAAAATTCGTAGAGCAATAATCTCCTAAAAATTATTGGTAGCGATAAATAGGATCTAAATCGTTGATATCATTTATCCTACAATCAAGGTCGCTAATGATGCCATTATTAAATCCATAAACCCAACCATGAATCGCTAGAGAACGATTTTTCCATGCAGCTTGAACGATAGAAGTTTTGGCTAGGTTCCTTACTTGTTCAATAACATTTAATTCAACTAATCGATTAGCTCTATTTAGTTGATCAGGGATTTCTTCCAGCTCATTTTTGTATTTTACATAAACATCTTTGATATTTCGCAACCAATTATTCACGAGACCGTAGTCGCAATTATCCATAGCTGCCAAAACACCACCGCAGCCATAATGACTGCAAACAATAATATGTTTCACGTGTAATACATTTACGGCGTAATACAATACAGATAGCATATTCATATCCGTATGAATTACAAGGTTAGCTACATTTCGATGAACGAATATTTCACCAGATTTTGTATCTGTAATTTCATTTGCTGGCACGCGACTATCGGAGCAACCAATCCATAAACAACTTGGTTGCTGACCTTTCGTTAGTACTTCAAAAAATTCAGGATCCTTAGCGAGTTTTTCTTTCGACCAACGTTTATTTCCCTCCAGCAAACGTTCGTAACTATTATCATCTAATTGATTCATCATCCTGCGAAAATAGGTTGTTTTAGCTTAAAAAAGTCAATGGGATATTACTAGATATTAAAAAGTAACCATTTTAGGATAAGTTACGTATTATATCCACATAAATTCCATCTTTTCAATGCACAATATACTTAAAGAACAAATTTCCAAATACCTTGGAGAAACCCATGAGTTAACGTTGGAATTACAGGCATTTTTAGCAGCGGTTAATACAGAATACATTAAAGCTACTAATGAAAAAGAAAAGCTAGAATCGTTAAAAAAGCAAGAAGCATTAAATAAATTTAACAGTTTTCGTGGAGCTATTGAGGAGGCTACAATGGTAGTTCATCTTGATCCCAATGGCAAACTAATATTTGTAAATAAGAATTTTTGTGATTTATCCGGTTTTGGATCAGAAGAAATATGTGGTAGAAGTATCAAAGATATTTTATCACTATGTCACTCACAAAAAACCGAAAAAATAGTACAACAACTTCAAAAAGTAGCATCATGGAAAGGTGAATTGTCATTCATTGGTAGATATAATCAAAAAATATGGTTGCATAGTACAGTAGTTACAGTAAAAGACGTTAATGGAAAATTAGAAGGTTATATGGCCATTCTAAATGATATAACGGCAAGAAAAATATTTGAAGAAGAAATAGTAAACAGTGAAAACAAGTATAAACACGTAGTTAATAGTATTAAAGAAATAATATTTCAGGCTGACATTTCTGGAGATTGGACATTTTTAAATAAAGCATGGACAGAAATTACGGAATACAATATATTAGAATCATTGGGGTTAAATCATATTGACTTTGTACATATAGAGGATAAAATTGGAGTTACAGAGTGTTTCCAAATGCTGATAAGTAGTAAGATTGAAATAAGTACATGTGTAATAAGAATTAAAACAAAGTCAGGAAATTACAAGACATGTGATGTATTTGCACGAACAATACATAACGAAAATGGTCAAATAATTGGAATTACAGGAACTATTAACGATGTAACAGAGAAACGTAGAAATGAAGCATTATTAATAAAGTCTTATGCATTTCAAAAGGCTATTCTTGACAGTGCAAAACAAGCAATTATTTCAACTGATCAAGATGGAATAATTCGAACATCTAATTCTGGAGCAGAACAAATATTAGGTTATAGCCAGGAAAAATTAATTAATCAAAAAAACATTGACATACTTTTTGATCCTGAAATAATAAAGAAACATCAGCATTTACATCCAGAAAATTCTGAAAATACGAATGTTTGGTTTACAGGGCTTCTACATGAATCAACAGGAGATAGTGCGGAAGAGCGAGAACAAATATTAATTTCAGAAGATCGAAAAATAATTCCATTAATGTTATCATTAACTGCTATTCGAGATCATGTAGGAGAAGTTAGTGGTTATTTATTTATAGCGAACGATGTTACCCAACGAAAAAAGGCAGAAACTGAAAATTACAAGCTAAATAAAATACTTGAGGAAACACCAGATTATGTAATCTATTATGATTTAGATAATCGTCCATTATATTCTAATAGAGCATACAAAGAAATTCGATTTGAAAATAAAGAGGAAGAAACAAAAAGACCCTTACATCCAGCATGGGCAGAAATAATTATCCGTAAAAAAGCAATTCCATTTGCCATTGACAATGGATCATGGAAAGGAGAAACTGCAATTTTAAATAAAGATGGAATTGAGATACCAGTACTTCAACTAATCATCATTCACAAAGATGAGCATGGCGTTCCTGTTTTTAGATCATCAGTAATGAGAGATATTACACAGCGAAAACAATATGAGCATCGATTACTTCAAAGTGAAAAAAGAAATCGTGATTTGATTAACTATAGTCAAGGAGTAATTTGCACACATGATCTTGAAGGAAAAATATTAAGTATTAACCCAGCTGGTTTTGAATTAATAGGTTATTCATTGGAGGAAATGGTTGGATATCCTATTACTCAATTTATGGAGCGCAAAAACAGAGAAAAATTTGCATTTCAATATCTACAAAGTTTTGGGAAAGGAAGAACTACAGAAGGAGTGCTTGCATTAATGCACAAAAACGGAAGCAAAGTACAATTATTATATAAAAATTACAAAGTAAGCGAACCAAATGGTGAAACCTACATTATTGCTTTTGCACAAGATATTACAGAACGATTACAAGCAGAAAACGAATTAAAATCCGCCAAATTTATTGCTGAAGAATCTTCGAAAGCTAAGGAGATGTTTCTTGCAAATATGAGTCATGAAATTAGGACACCAATGAATGGAATTGTTGGATTGACAAATTTATTATTAAAAAGTCCTCTTAATGAAAAGCAAAATCAATATGCCATTTCAGTAAAGCAATCAGCAGAAAACCTACTTGTAATTATAAATGATATTCTTGATTTCAGTAAGATCCAAGCAGGTAAATTGGAGATCAATAAAGTTCCATTTGATTTAAGCAATTTTCTTTACAACATTCGACAAACGTTTCAATTAGAAGCCCAGAAAAAAGGAATATCATTAATAACAACACTAGATGATAATGTACATCCAATTGTTGCTGGCGACCAAGTTCGATTAAATCAAATTTTGGGAAATTTAATAAGTAATGCAATAAAATTTACCACTAAAGGCAATGTAACAATAACGATAAAACGAATTTCGAACAAAGAACATGCAACCAGATTACAATTTAAAATTTCGGATACGGGCACTGGCATTGCAGAAGACAAATTAAAAAAAGTATTTCAAAGCTTCACTCAAGCTAATGCAGATACTAGTAGAAAATATGGTGGTACAGGATTGGGATTGTCGATAGTAAAGAATCTGATTGAACTGATGGGAAGTCAGATAAAAGTTAAAAGTTCAATTGGAAAAGGATCAGAATTTTGTTTTGAATTAAATTTAGAGAAAGCGGAAAAAGTAACACTACAAACAATAGATAATTCAGAAGTAAACTTAACAGGAAAATTGCATAATATTCGCATTTTATTAGCAGAAGATAACAAAGTAAATCAATTATTTGCTCATGAACTATTAACAGATTGGGGTGTTCAATTAGATATTGTAGATAATGGCAGTATCGCATTAGATCATTTAAAGAAAACAAAATATGATTTAGTGTTAATGGATATTCAGATGCCAATTATGAGTGGACTTGATGCAACCTATATCATTAGAAATAAGTTTCCTGATTCTGTTAAAAACATTCCCATTATCGCAATGACTGCGAATGCGATGAAAGGTGATGATGAAAAATTTTTAAAAGCAGGAATGAATGATGTAGTTTTCAAACCTTTTGAGTCATTAGAACTTTTTAATAAAATAAGTAAACAGATAATAAGAAGTCGACCACTAGAAATAATTGATGGTTCACTAATTATAGAAAGTTTAAATATAAATACAAAACAACAATTAGATGTATTGCAATTTAAATATGCGAGTTTAGATGTCCTATTGTCATTTTCAAGAGGAAAAAGTTCATTTATCCATAAAATGCTAAATGTAATTATTGAGACAGTTCCATTTGCAATAATAGAACTCGAAAATTCCATTTTTTCAAATGATTGGCAACAAGTTAACAAACTTTCACACAAATTAATTCCCAACATGAATATGATGGGGAATACTCAATTAGAATTGGAGATGAAATGGATCGAAGATCATGCACTTCAATTGCGACATCAAACAAAAATACGGGAGAAATGGAACGAAATAAAGCCATTGATCCAATTGGTATTAGAAGAATTAATCATTGCCAAAAATCATTACGCTGTAATGGAAGTAACAATAGGAAGAAGTTAACGTACAAATTGAAAATTAAACCATGAAAAAGACAATTCTAGTAGTTGATGATGAGCTCAGCATTCGTATGCTTTTAGAGAATTTCTTAAGCAATGATTATGAAGTTATAAGTAAAGAAAATGGCTATGAAGCTATGACATGGCTTGAAGGCGGTCATAGTGTTGATTTATTACTTGTAGATATTGATATGCCAATGATTAATGGCTTTGAGTTTACAGAAAATATCAGAAAGCATCATGGGATGAAAAATGTTCCTGTCATTATGTTATCAAGTAAACAAAAAAGTTCTGATAGAATTAAATCTTTTACTTCAGGTGCAGATGATTATTTACAAAAACCATTTAATCCAGAGGAATTACTTGTAAGAATACAAAGTATATTTCGCAGACAAGCTGCATAATACCTTAAAAGGAAAATGAAAATAATTCTAATAAACAAGGATAGTAAACAGACAGACTCCTTTAAAGGTGCCTTCTTGAAACATCACGTTGAAGTGTTTGAGGATCTTGGAAGTGCATATCAATGGATGCGTGAAGATCATGTGCCTGATATCCTTGTGGCTGAAATCGATATTACAGTTGATCCAACCATTGATGTGATTCAAATTATTAGATCCAAGCCATTATTTAGAAAAATGATAATGATTGGCTATACAAATAATCCTGACAAGACCAATAAAGATCATAAATATAACGAAGGATTTTTAGATGTAATAGATACTTCAAAAATAACAACATCCGTATTTCAGATAGTACATCTTTTTACACAAAAACATGGAAAGCATTCTATAACATCCTTGTATAGTAGAAGAAGTATTTTTGCAAAACGGTTACTAGATATTGGAATTTCATCTGTAGTATTACTCTTAGCATCACCTGTTCTTATTGCAACAGCTTTAGCAATTAGAATTGAATCAAGGGGACCTATATTTTATCGATCAAAGCGTGTTGGATCGAATTACAAAATATTTGATTTATTAAAATTTAGAACAATGGTTCCAGATGCAGACAAGAAACTTGGGACTATGTCGCATTTAAATTTATATGCTGGAAATGGCAGTGAAAATTTCGCGACAGAATGTCCAGATTGTAAAAAACTTGAAAAAGCATGCTCACCAATGATGTATGCGGATGATAAACAAGTGTGCGAAAATTTTTATTTTTATTTACAAGAATTAGAAAAATCAGGAATATTTTTTAAAGCTAAAGATGATCCACGAATTTCCAGAGTAGGGAAATTTCTTCGTAATAGCTCCATAGATGAGTTACCACAATTATTAAACATCTTAAAAGGTGATATGTCATTAGTAGGTAACAGACCCCTCCCACTTTATGAAGCAGAAAAATTAACTAGTGATAGTAGGGCTTTCAGATTTCTTGCTCCAGCAGGTTTAACTGGTTTATGGCAGGTAACTAAACGAGGCAAGAAAGACATGTCGGAAGATGAACGAATTGCATTAGACAATAATTACGCGTTAAACCATTCACTACGCTTAGACATAAAAATAATATTTAAAACCTTTCCTGCATTATTACAAAGTGAAAACGTTTAACAATGACACGCCACTATCAGCTAAATAAATATCTGATACTCCTTACACTAAATATTATATCACTATTTTTTTTCGATTATTCTTTTAGTCAAGGAATAGACAGTACTTCCATTCAACAAAATTTAACAACAGGACTTTCCGAGATTCGATTAGATCTAAACAAAGATTTAAAGGATCAACTTATATCTGTAGATAGTATGATTCAATTAGCTGTAAAATGTGATCCAGCTTTGAAATCGCAAGCAGCAACTATTCGAAGAGGAGAAGATGAAGTTAAATTAGGCAAAAGGGAATGGCAGAATGGCGTTTTCTTATCGGGTTACCAATCATTAGGAAATCAATCATTATTTTACAATTCTAATAACGAACCAGTAGGTAGTCAATCACAAAGTAAAAGCACGGGATATCGCATTGCATTAAATGTTAACATTCCCTTGTATTGGTTTTCTGCACGAAATAGCAGAGTGAACATTTTCAAAGAAGAATTAGAATCACGTAGACAAACTTCCGAAAAAATGAAAGTAGATATTGCTCGACAAGTTATTTTTGAATATAACAACATGTTGGCATCACACAACGTACTAATGGTTGCAAGTAATTCGAAAGGAACAACTAGGGCATTGGTTGAAATGGCAGAAAAAGAATTTAAACAAGGAGATATTTCTATTGCGGAGTATTCTGGAATATTAGCTGTTGCATCAAAAGCAGATACAGATTACGAAATCGGGAAAGGATATTTCTATATATGGTATCAACAATTAGAACAATTACTTGGAGTTAGATTAGATACACTCGTTAGAAAAAAGTGAACTTACTAGAATTTTTTAGATTAATATTACGCTACTGGAAAGTACTCGTAATTTTCCCGTTATTAACGGCTGGAATAGTATTTATATTAACCCGCAATACTAAAAGAGAATACACTTCCAGTACACAAGTATATACTGGGATTGCTAGTGGGTATGGGATAACTTCAGGTGAAGATGATAGAGTAGATTACTTTGCTGTCAACAATGCTTTTGACAATCTCATGGCAACAATAAAATCAAGAGAAACAATTGAAGAAGTTGGGATGAGATTATTGGCACATCATTTATTGATTGACAAACCCAGTTATAATATTCTAGCTCAAGATAATTTTGATCACTTAAAAGAAATTATTCCTGAAAAATTAAAAAGACAACTCGTTGTTAAAGGGTCGTTAGAATTAACATTTTTTAGAGTTGAAAGCTATAGAAGAAAATCGGAGAAGAATGAAATCGTTGAAATATTAAACGATGAAAGGGAAATATATTCCTTTGAAAATATTAGTTCCAAGATGGGCGCTATGAGGAAACAATCAAGCGATATGATTGAAATTAATTTCAAGGGAAATGATCCTGCTGTTTGTCAGCAAACTTTACAATATATTGTTGATGTTGTAATACAACGTTACAAAGGAATTAAAGGTAGTGAAACAAATAATGTTGTAAAATATTTTGAAGATCAATTAGCATTAGAAGCTGCTAAATTAAGAAAATCAGAAGATAAACTATTAGCTTATAGTTCTCAAAATAAAATTATAAATTATTACGAGCAAGCAAAATTTGTTGCTGAATCAAAAGAAGATGTTACGATGGATTTGCAAAAATCGCAAATGTCATTAGAAGCATCAAAAGCTGCTTTATTTAAAATCGAACAGAAATTGAATCTTAAAAAAGATGAATTAGAAATTGATGATAACATAGTAAAACTTCGTCAACAGCTTTCTGAAATATCATTCAATTTGGCAAATGCAGAAATATATAATGAAGATGCGAGTAAAAAAGATCAATATCAAAAAGAATCGAATAGAATTAAAGGATTAATACATGATGAAGTAGATAAATTATATAAATTTAACAATACAACTGAAGGAGTTCCAAGAGGAAATATTCTTAATGATTGGTTATCAAATTTTATTGCGGTAGATGAAAACACAGCTAAAGTTGCAGTAATAAAAAAACGTTTAGATGGTTTTGATAGCATTTTTAACAACCTAGCTCCTATTGGTTCGAATTTAAAAAGAATCGAACGTGAAGTAGATGTTGAAGAGAAAGAATATCTAAGTGTTTTACATGGATTAAACTTAGCAAAGCTTCGTCAGCAGAGCTTAGAAATGTCGAATAACTTAACCATTACTGACGCTCCATTTTTACCACTTGAACCGTTACCATCAAAAAGAATTATGATGGTAATAATGGCATTCATTGCAACATTTATTGTTACGCTTGCAAGTATCGTAGCAAAATCATTATTAGGTAAAACAATTCAAAGCCCTGGAAGAGCGGAAAAATTTACTGGCTTACAATTTATTGGAGCATTTCCAGATTATGACAAACTGAAGAAACATATTATAATTGAAAAATTAGATGAAGCTAACCACGCACAACTATCTAGTAATATCAAAGTTCATCTAAAATCAACTGAAAAGAAAGCAAATGAACCGTACATTATAACAGTTGGAAGTACTAAGAAAGGAGAAGGGAAATCATATTGCATTGAAAAAATAAGCAAAGCATTAGCACAAAGAGAAGGCAAAGTATTATGGCTAAATATGAATGCGAATGAAACTACTGAACAAAATGATGTAACAATAAAGCCTTTTGCAGATGATCATTCATTCATGAAAGCTACATCATTATCTCAATGGTTTAAGGAAGAAAATATAACAGTAGACAAATTTGCATTTGTCATAATTGAACTTAGTGAATTTAATAAATATTGCTTACCAGAAGGAATATTATTAAGCTCAATGTTGAACCTATTTATACTAGATAGTGAACGAGTTTGGAGTGAATCAGACTCGCGTTCATTAGGCAATTTTACAAAAACAGCATTTGGGAAAAATTTTGTAATTTTAAATAAGATTGATTTAGATAGAATGGAAAATATAATTGGAGAAATACCAAAGACAAGAAGTAATTTTCGAAGAATTGTTAAAAGTATAATATCATTTGATTTTAAACGAGCATAATTATTTGTGATGAAGAAAATCTTATCATTATTCAAAAATCGTCATACGCTTTCTTTAGCAGGCAATCTCACGAATGCTGTTTTAGGATTTGTAAGTATTGCCTTAGTGGTACGATTACTTGATAAAAATGATATGGGGAGTTGGGTGATGTTTCTCACCTCTTATGTATTTGCAGATTTACTGCGTGCAGGAATTATTACAACTTCATTAATTCGATTTGCAGCTTCTTCAGAAAAGGAAAAATTTGGTGAAGTTTCTGGTTCAGGATGGTTGATCTCTTTAATAGCTACTGCTATATTATCTTGCATAACCTTAATACTATATTTCAGTTTTGGACATTTAATAACGAATCATGGATTTCGATTATTTTTACAATGGTATTGGTTAGCTGCATTAACAACATTGCCATTCAATTATGCTGCTTGGTTGTTACAAGCTAAATCAGAATTTGAAAAAGTTTTGTACATCCGCTTATTGAATCAATTAAGTTTTATGACGTGCATATTGACAGCACTAATTTTTGAGCATCGTTCAATTGAATTTGTATTATTGAGTTTTATATTGTCTGGTTTATTACCAAGTATTATATCAATGTGGGCAGGATGGTCGATGATAAAAACAGTCCGATTTGCAACTCGTAATATGGTAAAAGAACTATTCAATTTTGGAAAATTCAGTATGGGAACATTAATGGGTTCAAATTTACTTAGGAGTTCCGACACCATAATTATTGGATTTTTACTAGGACCAACGCAAGTTGCGATTTATGCAATTCCATTAAAACTTATTGAAGTAATTGAAATACCTTTAAGAAGTTTTGTTGGATCTGCCATGCCAGTTATGTCAAAATTTTCATCTCCAGAAAACAGACTTGAATTAAAATCCATTTATTATAAATATACAGGACTTTTAAGCTTTTTGCTTCTTCCATTAGTTATTGGTTGTTTAGTATTTGCAGATTCATTAGTAGTGATGTTAGGTGGTGCGCAATATGCCGATTCTGCAAACATCTTACGCATTTTCGCAGTCTATGCAGCATTCCTACCGCTCGACCGATTCTCAGGTATTACACTTGACATAATAGGAAAACCATATCTTAATTTTATTAAAGTATTAGTGATGTTAGCAGTTAATGTAACGGGCGATTTGTTAGCTATACATTACATCGGTAACATTTATGGTGTTGCAGCCGTATCAATTCTAACATTTCTTACAGGAGTATTCTTTGGAAATTATTTCTTAAGAAAACATCTGCATCATTCCATCAGTAAAACTTTAAAAGTAGGATTCTTAACATTACGTGAAATCATTCATCCAATAATAGCGAGATTTAAGTCCATTAAACTTGGTAATTCAACGTCCACATAACTTTAAAATACAGGAACTCTACAAAGGGATCCTAATGCTTTTACTTGCGTTGGTTTTAGGCGTTGCATTTTCAAGAGGTGGAATAAATACCATTGTTGCATTCATGGCTTTACCTTTTGGTATTGCATTTTTAGCGATGATTATTGTGAAGCCAAAAATTGGATTATGGGTAATGTTTGTTTTTAGTTTTTTTGTAAATGGCTTAACGCGATACAATGATGCACCATTTGGTTTAGGAGTAGATATTATTTTATTAATCACAGCACTAGGTCTTGCCTTTAGAAGAAAAAAAGATTTTGAATCCCCTGGTGGACACAGTGCATTAACTTATGCAGTTTTAATATGGTTTGGATATACAATAATTGAAATTGTAAATCCTGAAGCTAGAAGTTTTGAAGCATGGTTTTATGCTGTAAGAGGAGTTTCATTGTATTTCATAGTTACTGTACCATTTGTATTTCTTTTGCTTTATAAAGAAGAAGATTGCGATCGATTTATTAGAATATGGTTTATCTGTTCTTTGTTTGCAACATTTTGGGGAATGCGACAATTGTTTTTTGGATTAGATGCAGCAGAAAATCAATGGATGGAAAATGGAGCTAAGATTACACATATTTTATTTGGTAAATTAAGGGTGTTTTCATTCTATTCTGATGCAGGACAATTTGGTGCATCGCAAGCACATGTTGCAGTTGTTGCAGGCATTTTAGCAATGGGTAAAATTAGTAAAAAGAAAAAGATTTTTTACATCATAACTTGTTTACTTAGTTTGTATGGCATGTCGATTTCGGGAACAAGAGGTGCATTGTTTGTAGTAATTACCGGTTTTGCGATTTACTTTTTATTAAGTAATAATATGCGAATAATAATACCAGGTGCTATAGTTGGAGTACTATTATTTGGCATGTTAAAATTTACAAACGTTGGCCAAAGCAATGATCAAATAAGAAGAATGCGAACAGGACTAGATCCTAATGATGCTTCATTTCAAACTAGATTAACTAATCAAGCCAATTTAAAAATATACATGGCAACAAGGCCACTAGGAGGAGGTATTGGTTCGGCGGGTTCGTGGGGCGCAAGGTTTAGTCCTGGTACATTTTTGGCAAATTTTCAATTAGATAGTTGGTATGTAAAAATTTGGGCTGAAAGCGGAATCGTTGGCCTTACAATTTATTTAGGGATGATATTATTTATCCTTATTAATCGTTTCGCAGCCTTATTTAAGATAAAAGATCCTGAGCTGAAACTAAAATTATCGGCTCTCTACGCCGGTGTTTTCGGAATCTGTTTTGCGAGTTATGGAAATCAAATTTTCGGACAATTTCCAACAGGATCAGTAATGTATTTCTCATTAGTGTACATATTTTTAGATAGAAACTTTATAGCGAAGCGAACGTTAAAGAATATGGATGAATCTACAACTAAACAAATATCCTCTAGTCTCCATAGTTAGCATTAATTATAACGGAGTTGGTGTAACATGTGAAATGCTTGAATCATTAAAGCAAATCACTTATCCAAACATTGAAGTTATAATCATTGACAATGCTTCCAAAGAAAATCCAGATTCAATATTTGAAATACACCCTTGGATCATTTTCCTGAAGAGTAAGACAAATCTAGGCTTTGCTGGAGGAAATAATTTAGGATTCAAAGTGGCAAACGGAAAATATTTTTTAATGCTTAACAATGATACCGAAGTAGATCCAGATTTTTTAGAACCCTTAGTAAATAGAATGGAAAATGAATGTAGCATTGGGGCAGTTTCTCCAAAAATAATTTTCCATCATACTCCAGGAATGTTACAATTTGCAGGATTCAATCCAATAAATCCATACACTGGTCGTGGAACTGCAATTGGTTTTGGAATGCAAGATGATGGTCGTTTTAATAAATCTATGCCAACGAGTCGTGCTCATGGAGCTGCCATGATGATTCGTAAAAGTGTTGTAGAAGAAATTGGATTAATGGCCGATTTGTATTTTCTATATTATGAAGAGATGGATTATTGTGAGCGAATTAAAAAAGCTGGATATAGTATTTGGTACGAAGCAAGATCAAAGATATTCCACAAAGAATCAATGGCCACTGGCAAAGGAAGTACATTGAAAACATATTATTTAACTCGAAATAGAATTCTATACTTACGTAGAAATGTGAAAGGTTTAACACTTTTTGTTTGCTTAACTTTTTTAACGTTCGTATCTATACCAAAGAATACTATAAGCTATTTATTCAACGGTAAGGTAGATATGCTAAAGGCATTCTATAGAGGAATACTTTGGAATTTAACACATAGAAATATACATCAAAATGAATCCTTAACTTAAATATTATGCTAATAGTAAACTTGATTATTGCCTTTGCATTTACAATTTGCGCATTTACTGTTGCCTATTCATTTATCTATTCAGTAGCTGGTCATTTTTATAAGAAAAAGGAATTTGACAATAAAGATCAGTATAAAAAAATAGCTGTTTTTATGCCATCATTTAAGGAGGATGAAGTAATACTACAAACGGCTAAACAAGCACTATTTCAAAATTATCCTTCACATCGTTACGATGTTGTTGTGATTGCGGATTCATTACTTCCCGAAACAATAATAGAATTAAAGAATCTTCCAATAAAATTAGTCGTTGTTAATTTTGAAAAAAGCACCAAATCAAAATCATTAAATGAAGCATTTTCACAGTTAAAAGATAATTACGACATAGCCGTGATACTTGATGCGGATAATGTTATGAAACACGATTTTCTAGATAAAATTAATGCCGCATTTGTTTCAGGATGTTATGCAATACAAGGTCATCGTTCAGCAAAAAACACGAATACAAGTTTTGCCATATTAGATGCAATTAGCGAAGAAGTAAACAACCATATTATGCGTAAAGGACAAGTAGCGATTGGTTTTTCAAGCTCCGTTATAGGTTCAGGAATGGCATTTTCGTATTTGTATTTAAAACAAGTAATGGCAGAAATAACAGCCGTTGGTGGGTTTGATAAAGAATTGGAATTGACATTAATTTCCGACAACCATAAAATAACTTACCTTGAAGATGCGATAGTTCTTGATGAAAAAGTGCAAAAATCAGAAGTATTCGCAAAACAAAGAACAAGATGGATTTCCGCACAAATAATTTACTTGAGAAAATATTGGCTCAAAGCTATCTATAGTTTTTTTTGTGGCAAGTTTGATTATGCAAACAAAGTAACTCACTATGCCTTGGTTCCCAAGGTGCTTCTTATCGGCTTTCTTTTCATAATGACCATCGTTTCATATTTCTTACCAAAAGATATTATCGTAGGATTTAATTTTTGGTTAACAATTACCTTGCTATATTATTTAGCATTTGCAATGGCAATTCCAAAAATATTTTGGAATAAGAATACATCAATAGCATTATTGTCAATGCCTAAAACAGTTTTAGTAATGGTATTGGCTATGTTTAATATCAAAGGAGCAAATAAGAGCTTTATACATACACCACATTCAGCACAGTTTGAAAATAACAATGCATAAATTAAACAATTATGAATTTCTCATCTCGTAAAATAAAAGTTTTAGAAACAATACGTCAAGGACAAATTGGTGGTGGTGAATCACATGTTTTAGATCTAGTAAGTAATTTAGATAAAAATGGATTTGAGCCAATAGTACTTTCTTTTACACATGGCCCAATGGTTGATCGGTTAAATGCACTTGGCATTAAAACTTATGTTGTAGAAACTTTGCGACCTTTTAATTTAACAACACTTAATGCTGTTAAAAAAATAATGAAAGATGAAGAAATAGATATCCTACATGCGCATGGAACTAGAGCGCTAAGCAATACAATCTTTGCAGCTAAATCATTAGGAATACCTGTTGTATATACTGTACATGGTTGGTCTTTTCATCAAGATCAAAAATATCCTGTTCGTAGAATTCGAGAATTTTCAGAGAAATTTTTAACAGATAAAGTAGATATTACTATTAGTGTTTCCCGATCTAATCAGAAAGATGGGATTCAACGCTTTTGCATGAAGCGAAGCAAAGTTGTAAATTACGGAATTGATTTAACTCGTTTCAATCCGGAGAGATCGATGAATGATTTGAAATCTGAATTAGAAATCGAACCAGGAAAAACAGTTGTTGGATATTTAGTAAGGATGACCACGCAAAAAGATCCATTTACACTTATTAAGGCAATTGCAGAAGTAGCAAAAAAAACAAATGATATACAATTTCTATTTGTTGGAGATGGAGATTTAAAAGATGCAACTGTACAATTGGCAAATGATTTAGGCGTTTCTTCTTTCATTAAATTTCACCCATTTCGTACCGATGTACCAGAAGTTCTAAAAACTTTTGATATCTACACTTTACCTTCTCTTTGGGAAGGATTGCCAATAGGAATGTTAGAAGCTATGGCTATGCGAAAGGCCGTTGTAGCAACACCTGTTGACGGTAGTAAAGAAGCAATTATTGATGGAGTTAATGGATTATTAGTTCCTTGTCAAGATCATATTGCTTTAGCAGAAGCAATTCTTAAATTACATAATGATAAGACATTTCGAAATAAATTGGGAGCTGCTGCACAACAAACAGTGCATGAATCATTCGATCTAAAAATGATGGTAAAACATAATGAAGAAATTTATCATCAACTTGCGAACATAAAAAGTTTAGCAGCTTAATTATTAAATAAATTTATGCGCATTGGTATAGAAGCCTTCAAATTATTCCGTAAACATAAACACGGAATGGATATCGTTGCACTTGAATTAATTCAACAATTACAACGATTAGACTCCTATAATGAATATTTTATATTTTGCTTTGATGATATTGATGATACAGTTATAAATGAAACTACCAACTTCAAAATTATTCGCATTCCAAAAATTACAACACCTATAGCCGAGCAATTTATTTTACCATTTTTGGTTCAGAAGTATAAACTAAATATTCTACACAGTACAAATAATACAGCTCCACTTATTTCTGGTTGTCGGCAGATAGTAACTTTACACGACATCATATATTTAGAAAATAGTAGCAAACTAAAAGGTGGAACATTATATCAACAAATTGGTAATTTTTATCGAAGAATTGTAGTACCTATTACTATAAGAAAAGCTGAAAGAGTTATTACCGTATCAGGCTCTGAACAAGAAAAAATATTAAATAAAATACCGCAAATTACAGGACGCGTAGAGGTTATTCATAATTCATTTGGAAAACATTTTACGCAGAAACCAAATGAATCCACATTAGGAACTTGTGTTAGGTATAAATTACCATTCGAAGGTTTCATATTTATACATGGAAATACAGATCCTAAAAAGAATATTAATAACGTCTTAAAATCACTTTACATACTTAAGCAACAAAGCAAATTAAAATACAAAGTTGTTATTAGTGATATTCCTGAATGGAGAATACTTGCTAAGATCAAGAAGTTTAAATTAATTGACTTAGAAGATGATTTAATTTTCACAAACTATATTAATAATTTCGTTTTACCAGACATCTACAATAGAGCAAAAGTTTTTTTATATCCTTCCATTAGAGAAAGCTTTGGTGTTCCCATTTTAGAAGCAATGGCATGTGGAACTCCTGTAATCACTTCTAATTGTTCAGCGATGCCTGAAATTGCTGGAAAAGCTGCTATTTTAGTTAACCCTCTTAATCCACAAGAAATTGCAGAGGCGATTGACAATATTTTATCCAATGAATCTTTACAATTAGAACTCTCAAGAATGGGGCTCTTACAAATAAAGAAGTTCAACTGGAAAAAATCAGCTGAACTTCTTTTAAATGTGTATCAATCTTCTGTACAGACTTCTTTTAGTCCTTCTTCCATACAGTATTAAATCCACTTGCCATCGCCGATGGTAAATAATCAATAACTGTATTATCAAAAGATGATAATGCTTTAATATTTCTTGTTAACAACGAATATGGAAACACTTTTTCAATAAAGTTTGAATGACCGAATTCAACAAGCTTAAAACCTTCAGTAGAAATTAAATTACAAAGAGCACCTTTCGTAAAAAACTGCACATGTGTTAAATCTCCTGATTGGCTTTGTACAGTTGCATTTGTATAACCCAACATTTTCTTTGATTGATTAACAACTTTCCCCATAATTCCATTGCTCATGCTTTGTACAGGTCGAGTTATAAATAATTCACGAGGCCCTACTCCATTTGGAACTGTTGCAATAAGTATTGCTCCAGACTTCAAAATATGAGATAACGTTTGAACTAATAATTCAGGCTGATGAAGATGTTCTAATACTTCGCTACAAATAACTGCATCGAAATTTTCTGAAACATTAACCTCTTCTGCGCTACACACACGAAACTCAACGTTGGGAAGCGTATTTTTAGATCGAGCGTATTGAATCGCATCGCTACTAAAATCAATTCCTACAACAGTATAACCGAGGCTACCAATGCCTCTTGCAATATTACCATTACCACAACCCACATCAAGAATTCTCGCTCCAGGGCGGCAATTGTTTTGAATGGCATCGGCAATAAAATTCAACCGTTTGATATCTACTACTTCTGTAAATTCAGTGTAACGGGCTACATTAATTCTTGAGTTTTTCATATTTTATTTAATCAGATTTATCTTGTTATAACAGTGGTATTTTCAATTAATTTTGAAATCTCGTTAACATTATTCTCCCATGTATGGGTTAGCGCAAAAGCAATACGTTTTGATTCTAATAATGTATTATTTTCTCTAAGCCCCTTCTCAATTGCAATTACATATTCTTCTTTGGTAGTTGCTAAATAGGTATAGTCTTTAAAATATTCCATAAATGGTGTCTTTGTAGCAACAACAGGTTTACCCATTGCTAAGTACTCATCTACTTTACGTGGATAATTACCCATTGTTACCTCGTTAATTAATTGAGGGTTTAATGCTACGTCAAAACCTTTGATATAGGAAGCCAACGTATCTGTATTTTTATTCCCCAAAAAATAAACATTATTCATATTATGAAGTTCACTTTGTTTGAAAGCATTGTCTTCTGGTCCAACCAATACTATATTCCAATCTGGTTTGTTTTTCGCAATAAAAACCAAAAGTGGAATATCCAAACGTACATCTGTTAGAAATCCCACGTAACCAATTATAGGTTTATTAATGCATTTAAGTTCTTCAGCAATTTCTATTGATTCTGGGTTTGAGAATTGACTAAAGTCGCAACCTTGCCCAACCATTTTTGAATTCAAATTATAATTTCTAGCATACTCTGCGAGAAAATCAGAATTGGTTGCAACTGCATCTGCTTGTCCAATTAATTTATGCTCCATATCCAAAGCATGGCGTTTGAAATAAGGTATTGAACTTAAATTATCTCTAATATAATATATTATGTAAGATGGATTTAGTAACTCTTTTAGATGATAACATCGTAC
>JBBRAW010000052.1:0-21139 GCA_038206385.1 Bacteroidia bacterium
TATCCCAATCCTGCTCTTACTTCAATTATATTGAAAACAAAAGATGTTACAAGTTTTAGAATAATTAATTATACTGGTGTAGAAATACGAAGAGAATTTATTTTAAATTCGAAACAAAAAATTAACATTACCGATTTAAAACCAGGTATTTATATTTTACAATTATTTAATAACGAAAAATATATTGGTCAGAATAAATTTGTTAAAATTAAACCTAATTAAATACATCTTTCTTTCAAATAAAATCTAAATTACTTTTGAATTAATTCTAGAAATTGATGGTAATTAAAATCAATATAAGTGTTGAAGAGTATTTAAATTCAACTCTAGATTTTCTTGAACAAAGAGAAATCGAAAACAACATAATTATTGGAATATGTAATAATTTATCTCAAAGTAAAGCTGATACAAGTTTGATGAAATTTATTACTGTATTAGATGGAAATAAAATTATTGCCACTTCCTTATTAACAACATCAAAGCTTTTAATTTCCTCCGTTGATACAATCAATGAATCTGCTTGCATAATTGCAGAATACTTAAAAGACAATTTCATCAAAATACCCGGTGTGCTTGTAGAAACTAAATATGCTAACGAATTTGAAAATGTATATAATGAAGCACTAAGTTCTAAAAAAGAATTAATGGTTCATCAATTAGTTAATATGGAAGAACAATTGCTATCAACGGGAATTTTTAGTCTTGCTACTGCAAACGATGTTGAAGTACTTGCTGAGTTTCGATACAATTTCCAAGAAGAAACAAAAACATTACCTAACTATTCAAGAAAGGACATTAATAATATTTGCCTATCCTTAATACAAAATAAATTATTCTATACGTGGAAAGTGAATGATGAAATTGTAAGTTGTTCTGCTATGATTCGCTCCACAAAAAATATAGGAATTGTTGGAATTGTTTATACTCCACCAGCTTTACGTGGAAAAGGATATGCAAGAAGTTGTGTTCAAGAACTTAGCAAACAAATTCTTCGAAATGGTTTTTCTTCCTGTGGATTATTTACTGATCAATCAAATCCAATATCAAACCATCTTTATAAAAGTATTGGATATAAACCAGTAGCTGCATTTTCTGATATTGAATTTTTATAAAGCAAAAATCATTTTTGAATTACTTACTTTCCACTAATTTTTTAATCTCCACCAATATAGGATTCCATCCTTCTCCTTCGTTGTAAGCTTCTTCATAACGCCTCTTACCATCAGCAACAATAGCATAATCACCTTGACTAACTACAAGTAATGTTTGATCCTTTTCTCGCGTAAGTTGATACCTAACTGTTAAATAATTTTCTGGAATATCTTCTACTTCTGATTCAGGATCAATCGTTGTGTATGCCAACAATTCATTTGGCTTTATCTCCACAATATTTCCCTTAACTGCTATTAATTCTTTCCCTTCATATTCCATCTTCCAAAGCAATGTACTACCTACTTTCCAGTCGGAAACTGTTTCACACCCAAACATATATTTTTTTGTTTGCTCTGGATTTGTTAACGCATCCCAAACCTGTGCAACAGTTCCATTAATGCTTATACTACTCTTCACGTAAAGTGCCTTTTTCTTAATCATAATAACTTTATATTTTTATTTTGAAGTACAAATAAATTATTTCGAAATATAATTTACTACAATAATATCCATAATTTATAATATTACTTTCAATACTGACCAATAGATAACAATACCAATGTACACGCTTCAATTGCTTCTATTCCGTTTGCTTCCAATTTTTTTTCGAAAGCCTCATTTTCAGTTCCAGGATTAAATATTACTCTTCTTGGTTTTAATTGTAAGATGTAATTTTCATAAATGGATTGGATAGATGAATTCACATACAATGTAACCGTATCAATATCATCAAATACAATATGCTCCTTTTCAAAAACAACATTCTTTACAGCACCAGAACGATTGGCTATTGCACGTACTTCATGTTGTGATTCAAGCAAGCGGTTAATTGCCATGTACGAATAGCGTTGTGGATTTTCAGAAGCGCCGATCACTAAGGTTTTATTTTTCATCATCATTCCATATAATCTAAATCTTTCGCAAATGTTTCTTTGATGCTCATAGTAGCAATCATAGCTAAAGATATACATATTACACCAATTACCAAAGCTCCATTAGTTGCTCCAATACTTAATTCAAGAGACTTAAAACCTAGTGTTATTGGCACAACAGCACCTCGCACAAAGTTAGGTACGGTTGTAGTTACTGTAGAGCGAATATTGGTTCCGAATTGTTCGGAAGCAATAGTTACAAATAATGCCCAATAGCCTGTTGCCGCACCCACCATGAAACACATAAAGTAAAAAAATACATACGACACATCTTTCACATATAAATATACAATTGAAATTATGATCGTAGTAAATAAATAACCCATCACAACTTTTTTTCTGCTCTTTAAAAACTGACTTAATAATCCACTAATTAAATCACCTACAGATAAACCGAGATATGCAAACATAATTGCGAATCCCACTTTTATTGCTCCTCCGTTCACGAATGCAATTGTTGAAAATTTTTCAGAAAATTTAATCAGTATGCCTATACAAAACCAAACAGGTAATCCAATCATAATGCATGCAATATATTTTCGAAAACGTTGCCAATTGGTAAACAACATTAAGAAATTCCCTTTCTGAACATTTGTTTTTTTCATACTATCAAACATTCCTGATTCAAATGTGCCTACACGTAAAGCGAGTAAACACAATCCTAGAATTCCTCCAATGATATACGCTTCTTGCCAGGGTTGTAATCCAAAAACTACAAATTGATTGTTACTAATAAGTGCTGCAACCACTGCTCCAAATGCACCCATTGTAACAATTAACATGGTTCCATATCCGCGATGTTGCTTATGCATAATTTCAGATACCAAGGTTATTGCTGCTCCTAATTCACCAGCTAATCCAAGTCCTGCAATAAATCGAACAACAATGTATTGATCCAAATTAACTACAAAAGCATTTGCTAAATTGGCGAGTGAATACAATAAAATAGATCCAAATAAAACTGATTTTCTTCCTCTACGATCGCCAAGGATTCCCCAAATCAAACCACCAACAAGCATCCCAGTCATCTGCCACAAAAACAACAGATAATCGTATTTTTCAATGATTGCAGTATCAGTAATTCCCAATCCGATAATACTTTTTTTACTGATAATATTAAAAAGTTGCAAATCGTAAATATCCACGAAGTAGCCTAAAGCTGCAACGATAACTACCAAATTAAATGGGTTCTTGATTCCTTGTTTCATAGGTCAATGATAAAATTATTTATCGAAATTAATCGATCTTAAGAATATAAGCACCCATTGCAGGAATTTCAATATAAACACCTGCATCACGATCTTTTACATTGGCAATTTCTTTAGCTACAAAATTTGCATCATAGTTTGAACTTAACAGATCGCTAAATCTATATTTTTTATTCAAATTCAATTTCATGCAAAGCCAAGCCGTCTCTGGAATTTTTACAGCTACTTTATACGAATCCATTTTATTAAAATTCACGACAATTAATACACGATATTTTTCTGTGTATCTTAAATAAGAATAAATAAATTTTTCATCATAACCTTCACTTTGATTAAATCGATTGATGTATTGCAAATCATAAAAAGAACCTTCACTTATTGCTATATTATCTTTACAGAGATTTAATAATTGCGAATAAAAAACACGAAGTTCTTTTGAAGTTTGATCTAATTTTGCTCCATCAAATTTTCCTTTATTCATCCAAAGTTGATGTTTAGGAATTCCTGCATAATCAAAAATTGTTGTTCGTCCGCGTGCACCTGCAAATCCAAGATTTCCTTCTGCTGGTTCACCAACTTCTTGTCCTGAATAAATCATTACAGGTCCTTTTGAAATTGTAGCACAAACTACCATCGCAGGAATAGCACATTTTCCATCACCAGTAAAACCACTCCATGCTAATCGCTCTTCGTCATGATTCTCCAAAAAATTTAATAATCGTTCTGGATATTTATCAACCGATTCTGCACATGCTGTAAGATTATCAGCAACAGATTGGCCACGTAATAATGCTGTCAGTGTATCGTATAATTTAACTTTATCATATAGGTAATCAAAGCATCCTTTATCAATATATCTTTCATACAATTCAGGTTTATAAATCTCTGCAATAAAAATTACTTCTGGAAAATGAGTTTTCACACATGGTATTAACCATTCCCAAAATTCTGGAGGAACCATCTCTGCCATATCACAACGAAAGCCATCTACACCTTTTTTACACCAATATAAAATAATATCAAGTAACATTTGCCATGTATTTGGTATTGGATCAAAAAAACATTGATGAGGTGGATTAGGGTCGATACCAAAATTTAATTTGATAGTTTCAAACCAATCATTCGAGGAAGGTTGAGCGCTGTACACATCATTGCCAGTAACACGTGCAGGAAACTCTGTAAATTTATTTTTTGATTTAGGAAGAGAATTTCCACCAAGAGGAATATAGTCGTCAGGAATTTTAAATGCTTCTCCTTGGAGATAAAGAAAATTATTATCTGGATGAAATAATACTGTAGCATTATCTTGTTCACCAAAATCAATAATACCATTTGGTTTTTTATCTGAACGATAACTTCTTGCAACGTGGTTTGGGACAAAATCAATAATTGCTTTCATACCGATTTGATGCGTACGATTTAACAACGCTTCAAACTCTAAGACACGTTGATCAACATCCATTGCGAAGTCGGAGCATACATCATAATAATCACGAATAGCGTAAGGTGAACCAGCACGTCCCTTTACGATATATGGATTATCGGCAATAATTCCATGTTTCTTGTAATCAGTTAAAGTGGAATGTTCAAGTACGCCAGTGAACCAAATATGTGTAGCTCCTAACTTATTTAATTCCAACAGTGCCTTCTCCGTAATATCGTTAAATTTACCACATCCATTCTCTTTTACTGTTCCGTAAGGTTTGTTTCTACTACTTTTATTACCAAACAATCGAACAAGCAATTGATAGATAATTAACTTATGTTGACCAGGACTAAAATATGTTGAAACCATCGAGAATTAAATTACTGAAAAGATAGCGGAAGAGAATTTATAGTACTCAGCAATAGCGTAATTTTTTCAACAAAAATATGTTAGGAGAAAAGCATAAAAAAACCTGCTAATAGCATTAACAATGTAAGCCATTAGCAGGGATATCATTTAGAAATAAATTTTTAAGCTTTCATTCCTTTTAGTATTAGCTTAGTTACGTAACGAATTTCATCGGAGATCTTATTATAATCTGCTTCTCCAGCCATGCGCACATACGAAACATGTAATTGGCGATAACGAATTGAAGTAGCCACGTTGAGCATAACATCTGCAATACGACTTGCATCTGATTTGATGAATTCACCAGCTTCTACGCCTTCTTTAATTAAAGAAGCAAGAAACACAGATTCTTTTGCCAAAATTTTATCATAAATCTCTGTAAATAATGGTTCAACTTTACGAACAGTATCCATCGATAAGTTATGTAAGTTTACAACGGTTCGATAATAATTCAAACGTTCACTAAGATAACTAAGTACTTTTGCTTCTGCACTTCTAGAACCTTTAATTTTCTTTTGAAGTTCAGCCATGTAAATTTCAGCTTCTTGATAAAGTACATCACAAAAGATATCCTCTTTGTTTTTGTAGTAATAATACAATGACGCCTTATTTAATCCTACAACTTTTCCAATATCGTCAAGTGTGGTTTTTTCATAACCATATTTTCCAAAACACTCTGAAGCTGCCTTCAACACTCTTGCTTTTCTTTCTGCTTTTGCCATTTTTTTAATTTATTTCGAATGTAAGTATTTGCTAATCGACCATTGATTAGCACCTAATATTTCTTTTTACTGATAAGAAATTCAGATAATATCTACGTTAAAAACCAACGTAGTGATTTAATATTGAAAAGAGATATTTATATTAAATCCATTTCATATTAAATATTAACGTAACCAATGTTAATATTTATTTACGCAAAAGTGAAAATAATTTTCATACTATCGAATGAAAATCAATAATTTTTACGATTATACTTTTGCATTAAAAATGAAAACAAAATTAGAACCAACTATTCTTACTTTTTCCGCTCGATTTCCCTCCTATACCAAGCACTCCAAGCAGTCCACGCGTAAGCTCTCTTGCAACCGTTCTAGCCACCTGTCGGCCTACAGTACTATCAACAATTTGTGTCACAACAGAGTCATCTTCTTTCTTGCTCTTCTTATTATCAGCAGAATCATCATTCGAAATATCTTCCGCATGTTGATTTAATTTAGCTTGAAGAATTTCAAATGCACTTTCACGATCAATATTTTCATTGTACTTCTTCACTAATTTAGAAGAAGAAACTAAGTTATCAATTTCATCAGGATTTAAAATATCCATGCGTGAATGTGGCGCACATAAACATGTTTGTACTAAAGGACTAGGAGTACCTTTCTCTGTCAACACAGTTATCAATGCCTCACCAATACCTAATTGAGTTAGTAAGTCCTCTGTTTTATAAAATTCTGTTTCAGGATAATTCTGTGCTACCATCTTAATGTCTTTTCTATCGTTCGCAGTAAATGCTCGTAACGCATGTTGAATCTTCATTCCTAATTGTCCTAAAATAGATTCCGGAATATCACCAGGTGATTGTGTGCAAAAAATAACACCAACAGCTTTGGAGCGAATTAATTTAATTATCGTTTCTAATTGCTCTAATAGTGCCTTTGAAGCTTCATTAAAAATCAAATGTGCTTCATCAATAAAGATGACTAACTTAGGTTGATCAGGGTCTCCTTCCTCAGGAAATTTCGAATAGATTTCGGCAAGTAAGCAAAGCATGAATGTTGAAAATAATTTGGGTCTATCTTGAATATCTGCCAACCGAATAATATGCATATATCCATATCCGCGATCATCAATTTTAAGAAGGTCTTCAACATCAAATGATACCTCACCAAAAAATTCTTCTGCTCCCTGTTGTTCCAGTTCAATAACTTTTCTTAAGATGATAGATGCCGTTGCTGTTGCAATTGCACCATACTCTTGCTTGATTTCTTCTTTGCCCTCGTTACTTAAATACTGAACAACTTTTTTAAAATCTTTTAAATCAAGTAATGGTAATTTTTTATCATCACAATATTTAAAGATCAACGATACAACACT
The DNA here is from genome assembly GCA_038206385.1 of Bacteroidia bacterium. Lineage (GTDB taxonomy): Bacteria > Bacteroidota > Bacteroidia > AKYH767-A > OLB10 > JANXSD01. Next base: position 7,224 of record JBBRAW010000052.1, read on the forward strand.
TGCTTGCGTATCATTTAATTCCAAAATTTTTGAAAACAAAACTGGTCCGAACTCGGAAACAGTTGCTCTTAATCTCGCTCCCTTCTCTTTCGATAAACTTAATAACTCAACAGGAAATTGATCAGGCTTCCATTCAATGCCCAACTTTGCATGACGATCAGTAACTTTATCATTCGCAACTCCAGGTTTTGCTAAACCACTCAAATCACCTTTAATATCCATTAAAAGTGTAGACACTCCTTTTGCAGATAATGCTTCAGCTAATCCTTGTAAGGTTTTCGTTTTACCAGTGCCAGTAGCTCCAGCAATCAATCCATGACGATTAAATGTTTTAAGAGGCGCTTTCACCAATGCATCAGGCAAAATTTGACCATCGATCATTGCGGCACCTAAAACAACTGATTCACCTTTTGAAGTGTAACCCTGATTAACAATATCCTTAAACTTTTGAACGTCTGACATGATTGAAATATATTATTATGAACGCAAATAACTAGTATAAAGAAAACAAAAAATCAATAAGGTTACAAATTTTATTAATAAAATCATCCTTCCTCAACAAACAAATCCAAATCCACACTTAATGGTTTCATTACATCAAGTAATTCTTTTATAAAATCATGATTGTATTTCAAGTAATACGGAATAAAATTCGAGTAACGTTCTTGAAATTGATTTGCAGGTTTCACCTTTTCAATCGTTGATTTAATTTGATTTACTGCCGTTTCATTTTTACGTTTTAATGCTGCTTGCAACTTCTTTTCAAGACCTTCCATCCCATTTAATGAACGTTGTAACTCAGATTGAACAGTAGCTTGTAATGTTGAATCAACTGTAGAAAATTGAATTGCTATTTCATTCAATATAACAGAAATTTTCTCTTTCTCTTTTTCTAAAGAAGAAGAAATTCCATCTAATGATTTTACATATTGTGAAATCAACTCATCTACAGGACGAAATAAATCCTCTTTTGTAAATCCTAATGCAGTAAATTTTTGCAATTGTTTATGATTAATAATCAGTGCATGATTACGAGGAACCAACATCGGATAAAATATTCCAAAGTGATCGAAAACACTTTTAAGTTGTAACCAATAAGATATTTCTCCTGGACCACCTACATACGCTAAGTTGGGAAGTATTGCTTCTTGATAAACAGGACGTAATACCACATTCGGACTGAATCGTTCAGGCTGATGATGTAATAAGTCCATCATGAATGTAGAAGAAAAAGCAAGATCAGTATTTATGATTTCAAAATGTGTATCCGGAGCTTTTATAATTCGCTCTCTAAAACCATCATCAAGATAAAATAAATTTATTGGTCGTGGAGAAATTTGTAATTGATAATAAGATTCAAGTTGCTTATTCGTTTGAGTAACGAGTTTCATGGAAGCTTGATTTTCTAACTCCTCTTTCATTACATGTTGAAAAAGCATTTTTAATTCTTTGCGATCAGCATCGATAACAAGCAAACCTTCATCACCAAAAAGATGCAAGACTAAAAAACGCGTTGCATCTGATAAATTATTATGATTCAAATATGCATCTTCCATAAGTTGAATGATGTCAGCAACAGCTATCGTATCACCAAGTAATTCATTTAATTCAGCTAAAACAGGAGCTAAAGTATTTGTAGGAATTTTTCCAGTAACGCCTTTAACATGTTGCTCCCAGATAATTTTTTTATTGAATAAATAAAGATGATTGATCTCTTCAAAATCGTGATCTTCTGTTGCCATCCAATAAACTGGAATGAAATGGTATTCAGGAAAACGTTGTTTTAATTCTTTTGCAAGATTTATAGTGCTTACAATCTTGTAAATAAAATAAAGCGGACCAGTTGCCAAACACAATTGATGTCCTGTAGTTACTGTAAAAGTTTTTTCACTTTCAATGGCTTTTATCTGCGATTTTAAGTTAGGATATTTATCGTAAAAAGCTAAATGCTGATTTTCTAATTCAGTCATTAAAACAATTCTATCAACCTTAAATTTCATTCGCTCTTGAATGACTTCTTCAAACGAATTAAACTCTGGTTTCCAACGATAAAATTGTTGCAATCGTGGATGTCCTTCTAAATAATCTCGCAACAATGGATTGCGGATACCAGTTTTACTAAGATCAACAGTAAGATGTTCCATCAAACGTTAAGGAGTAAAAAATATTAAACTAATTCTCCGTAGAGATCGAATTCTGTAGCATGTTTTATTTTCACATCTGCAAAATCACCAACGCGAACGTAAGTATCTGCAGCAGGAATCAACACTTCATTATCAACTTCTGGAGAATCAAATTCTGTTCTGCCAATGAAATGTTCATTATCCTTACGATCAAATAAAACTTTAAATGTTTGTCCAACTTTTTGCTCATTTAAAGAAGCAGAAATACCTTCCTGAATCGCCATCACCGCTTGTGCACGTTCTTGCTTCATATCTGCATCAATATTATCTTCCAATTTGTAAGCATGTGTATTCTCTTCATGCGAATAAGTAAAAATGCCAAGACGATCAAATTTTACATCCTCCACAAAACGTAACATATCCTCATGGTCCTTTTCAGTTTCACCAGGATAACCAGCAATCAACGAAGTTCGAATTGCAATGCCAGGTACACGTTCACGAATAGTATTTACTAATGCATACGTTTTCTCGCGTGTAGTTCCTCTACGCATCGACTTCAACATTTCATCACTTACATGTTGCAAAGGCATATCTAAATAATTGCAAATGTTCGAACGTTCACGCATCACATCAAGTGCCTCCAATGGAAATCCAGAAGGGAATGCATAATGTAAACGTATCCATTCGATTCCTTCTACATCACTAAGTCGTGCTAGTAATTCAGCAAGTTTTCGTTCTTTATAAATATCCAAACCATAATACGTTGAATCTTGAGCTATCAATAAAAGTTCTTTCGTACCGTTTTTAGCCAACGTTTTTGCTTCTTGAACTAACTCTTCCATCGGTTTTGAAATATGCTTTCCACGCATCAATGGAATTGCACAAAACGAACAAGGACGATCACAACCTTCCGAAATTTTCATGTATGCATAATGACGTGGAGTTGTAAGCAAACGTTCCCCAACAAGTTCATGCTTATAATCTGCGCCCAATGTTTTTAATAGCAAAGGCAAATCACGTGTGCCAAAGTAATGATCCACATTTGGAATTTCCTTTTCTAATTCTGGCTTATAGCGTTCCGAAAGACATCCTGTAACAATCAAACGATCAATTTTACCTGCTTCTTTTTTCTTAGCGAAATGCAAAATCGTATCAACACTTTCTTGCTTAGCGTTATCAATAAATCCACAGGTATTGATGATCACTATCGAAGCATTACTTCGAGAATTTTCATGAGTAACATCAAAATTATTCGCGCGCAACTGTCCCATCAATACTTCAGAGTCGACAATATTTTTCGAACAACCTAACGTTACAACGTTCACCTTATTCTGCCTTAGTGTTTTTGTTTTCAATGTTAATAAAATGCATTAAACTGATTCTTGTCAAACTTTATTTTCACTTCATCTGATAAAAAAGGATTCAACTCTTGAATTAATAGAGCGTAATAACTCACATACGCATTTGTTGCTTTCGAATGGTATACTTTCTTTCCTTTCACGATATTTATTTCTAATTCACGAGGAAAATGTTCTGCATCGATATATCCTAAATTTGAATATTCATTAAAGTAAGTTCCCTTTAAACTATCTGCAGGAAACGTTTTTAAAAATTGCGCTAATGATTTTTTTTCTTCAGCTGTTAAAATCCTTTTTAAATACTCAACATTACTTCTTCCGTAATCAGATCGTGCAGTAATCACTAAACTATCTTGTGTAAAATGATAGATATTATTTTGATGCATGAGTCCATTATTATCTTGCACTTCAATCGTAAATGATTGCGCATTCAAACAATAGTTTGAGATAAGAAATAACAACAACAATAATTTACGTATCATGATGATTTTAGTTTTCGTTAAAGAGTGAACTCACGAATTCTGTTCTATCGAATAGTTGAAGATCTTCCATCTTTTCTCCTACTCCTATATATTTCACAGGAATTTTAAACTGATCGGAGATGCCAATTACTACACCACCTTTTGCAGTACCATCTAATTTTGTTAGTGCTAAAGCATTTACTTCTGTTGCTGCAATAAATTGTCGTGCTTGTTCAATAGCATTCTGACCTGTTGATGCATCTAAGACCAAAAGGATTTCGTGTGGTGCATCAGGAACTACCTTTTGCATCACCTTATGAATTTTAGAAAGCTCATTCATTAAATGAACCTTGTTATGCAATCGACCTGCTGTATCAATGATACAAACATCCACACCTTGAGCAAGAGCAGAAGAAACAGTATCGAAAGCAACAGAAGCTGGATCTGCACCCATGCCTTGACTAACGATTGGAACATCAACACGATTTGCCCAAATAGTAAGTTGATCAACGGCAGCGGCACGGAAAGTATCAGCGGCACCAAGCATCACTTTCTTACCAGCCTTTTTAAACTGATAAGCTAGTTTACCAATGGTTGTAGTTTTACCAACGCCATTTACGCCAACAACCATAATTACGTAAGGCTTCGATGGTAAATTTTCAAGATGATTAAAATCTTTTACATCTGCCGATTTATTTTCAGCCATCAAATCAATAATCTCTTCTTTCAAAAAACGATTTAATTCTGAAGTACCTGCATATTTATCACGAGCAACGCGATCTTGAATTCGCTTAACAATTTTCAATGTTGTTTCAACACCTACATCACTCGTCACTAATACTTCTTCAAGATTATCCAACACTTCATCATCAATCGTTGACTTTCCAATAAATGTTTTGGTGATCTTCGAAAAAAAACTTTCGCGTGTTTTCTCTAGTCCTTTATCAAGCGACTCTTTCTTTTCACGGTTAAATAATCCAAACAATCCCATAGTTGATGATTAATTTAAAAAGGCTCAAAACAAAAATAGCTTCTCTCTAACGAAAGAAGCTATTGGTTTGGTTGATTGCCAGTATTATTTGTCTTTAAGAAAATCTTTGATGTGATCATTATGAACAACTTCTTCTTTGAAGGAGTATGAACCTGTTGGTGATTTCACCATTTTAATTACTTTCGAGAATTCTTTTCCTTTACCCGACTTAAGTGTTGCAACTACTTTCTTTGCCATTGTACTCTATTTTTAGAAGGTAAAAACCTGATTATTTAATTTCTTTGTGAACAGTCATCTTCTTCATGATTGGATTGAATTTCTTCAATTCCAAACGCTCTGAAGTATTTTTCTTATTCTTCGTAGTGATGTAACGTGATGTTCCCGGAAGGCCACTGGTTTTGTGCTCTGTGCACTCCATGATCACTTGAATACGGTTACCTTTCTTTGCCATGATTAATTTTATTGTTATGGTTCCCTTTTTAGAGGGTTGCAAAGATATAATTTAATAAACAAAATACAAATCTTTTATTGATTTGTTCCTATATCCTTTTTTACTTCGACATCAACTGCTCAATATCTTTAATCTCACGGGGCAAAGCTCCCGATAATATTCGTGGTTGAACATCGGTAATAAGTATATCATCTTCAATTCGAATTCCAATGTTCCACCATTTTGGGTCGCAGTTAGAACCTTTAGGAATATAAATCCCTGGCTCTACAGTTATTACAGTACCAGCTTTTAATGGCCCCATTGTTCCAGCATCATGCACATCCAAACCCAAATAATGTGAAGTTCCATGCATAAAATACAACTTATAATCACTTTCGGTCTTAATAATTCCTAAATCCATCAACCCTTTTGTCACTACTTCGGTTGTTGCTTTATGTGTTGAGCGAAAACTATTTCCATCAATACAAGCCGCAATACCAGCATTTTGAGCATCCAATACTAGCTGATAAATAATTTTTTGTTCAGCAGAAAATTTCCCATTAACAGGAATCGTTCGGGTGATATCGGCAGTATAATTATGGTATTCTGCACCCATATCAGCAAGGAGCAAATCACCATCAACAAGTTGCTTCCGATTAAATGTATAATGCAGTACACAACCATTAGCTCCCGATCCAGCAATGGAACCATATCCAGGATATTCTGAACCATTCTTTTTCATCTGGTATTCCACGATTGCTTGCGCTTGATATTCCGTCATGGATGGGTTCAAGGTTTTAATCATCTCTATGAATCCGATGTTTGAAATATCAATCGCCTTTTGCATCAACACTAATTCTTCAGGCAATTTCACTTCACGAAGTTGTTTAAGAAAGCGATCAGCGATTCCATTATCAACCTTATCTGTGAAAGCTTTTAATTTCACATTTACCTGATCTGATAAATCAGCAATATCTGCGGAATCATCTTTATCATTGGAAGGAGCATCTGGATATTTAACAAGGATTTGATTATACTTTGAAATGTCAAGACCGAACTCTTTAAAATCTGCTCCATTATAAACGGCTTGAAACCCTAAATTTTTCTTTACTCCTTCAACGCCTAATCGTTGGCCTGTCCACACTTCTCTTTTCGGATTTCTTTGCTGAGCAAAAATCATTTCATTGACTTGCTGTCCATCAAGATTTACTGAATCTTTAAAGATAAATAAGAGCGCATTTGGCTCGAGGTATCCTGAGAGGTAATAAAAATTCGGATCCTGACTATATTGATAGTCGACATCATTAGATCGTGTTCGTGTTGGATTAGCAAAAAAAATCGCCACCGATTTCTCTGGCATTAACGCTCGAAAAGCTTCTCGTCTACCTTTATGAAAAGAAGGTTTTAATCTGTCTGTATCGTCCCATTGTGCTTTGGCTGAAAGCGACTGAAGGATCAGTAGGGATAAAAATAAAGCCGGTAATCTGAGGTTCATTGCGTAAAAATAACCAATGATCAGATTACCGGCCGTCTTCAACCAGGAATTACCCCGATATATTAGAGCTTGCCTTTTACGATTGCTCGGGTGATGGCTTCAGTAATACCAATCTTATTGATGGTACGAAGTGCTGAAGTACTTACTTTTAAAGTAATCCATTCACCTGTTTCAGGCATATAAAACCTCTTTGTTTGCAAATTCGGATTGAATCTACGGTTTGTTTTATGATTAGAGTGGCTAACGTGGTGACCCTTGATAGCGTGCTTTCCTGTTAAATCACAGATCTGAGACATGATCTTATTTTATTTTTAATGAGGGGGCAAAAGTAGGGAAAAGAATTCAGAATTCAGAATTCAGAATTCAGAATTTCAAAAAAAGCTTTAAAACTATCTTTCACAGATACTTAAACAATAAATAATGTTCGAGAAATTCGGATAAATAAATCAATGGGCTTTGACTAGATTCAATTAAGTAGTTAATTTTCAGATAGAAGTTGTTTGCGAAGAATATTAATAGCGGTTGTTGCTGCCACTTGAATTGTTCTTAAACGATTATCACCAAGCAATACTTTCTTAGCCAATGTTCCTTTTGGAGTGGAGATAGCAATCCAAACAGTGCCAACGGGTTTATCGGGAGTTCCACCACCAGGACCAGCAATTCCTGAAGTTGCAATGGCGCAATCAGTACCAAATTTTTGCTTTACCCCTTCTGCCATCGCTCTTACAACTTCTTCACTTACGGCACCGTGCTTGTAAATTAACTCTTCAGGTACACCCAAAATATCCGATTTACTTTTATAGGAATAGGTAACCGTTGAACCCATATAATATTCGGAGCTACCTGCTATTGAAGTCAATAAATGAGCTACGTATCCACCTGTGCAACTTTCGGCCGTTGAGATGGTGAGCTTTAGCTTTCGCAGAAGATTTCCTAAAACTTCTTCTATCTGCTGTTCATCATAACCGAAAACATAATCTTTAATTTTTTCCTCTAATTGATGAACGAGCTCATCCATCTTTTTTTGAATGTAATCTTCATTACCTGATGCTGTCAAGCGCAAACGAACCATTCCTGAGGCTGGTAAATAAGCAAGTTTAAATTCCTTTGGCAGATTATCTTCAAAATCAGTAATGAGTTCTGCCAAAAAACTTTCACCAACGCCTTGAGTAAGTAACGTACGATGCATAATAAATGGCGTCTCGAATTTTGCTTTTAGTCGGGGCAATACTTCGTTGGTCATTAAATACTGCATTTCATGAGGAACACCTGGCATCGATACAAACACACAGCCTTTCTCCTCGAACCACATTCCAGAAGCTGTCCCGACCTTGTTGGTTAAAACAGTACAATTTTCAGGAACTTCTGCCTGCTGACGATTTATCAACGAAACATCACGACCACGTAAATTAAAAAGACGCTCAATGTTTTTAAAAGTTTGTTCATCAAAACGGTTTCCTACTTTAAAGTATTCACAAAGTGCTTTTTTGGTAATATCATCTTTTGTAGGACCAAGTCCGCCGGTTATCAAGATTAGTTGCACACGGTTTCTTGCTTCATCAAGTGCCTTATGGATATGAGTCATTTCATCCGCCACAGAACTTATCTGATGAACTTTAATTCCCGCTTGATTTAATTGTTGTCCCATCCATGCAGAATTGGTATCCACAATCTGACCGATCAAAATTTCATCTCCAATAGTAATTATTTCAGCGAGCATAACGATAGTGTATTCGAATTGCAAAGGTATTTAAATGATGAAGTAACAATGATCTATAAATTGGGGAAATGTTTGACTAAGTTTGCGGCAAAATAATTGGTAGGCGCAACACGCGGTTCTAAAGAATTGCAACATAAAAAAAATGAAAAAACAACTCCTCATTATCTTTCTTCTATCGTCAGTGATAACTAAAGCACAGATTAATTTTAATAACGTGTTTAATACCGTTAATAGCTCTTTAGGCCACGGATTATCCAATGAAGATATTATCTCTGGATTAAAAGAAGCACTTTCAATAGGAAGTAAAAATGCTGGTGACAAAGCATCGAAGATGGATGGCGTCTACAAAAATGATTTAATAAAAATTCCTTTTCCAAGTGAAGCTAGGGACATGAAGAATACGCTTGTTAGTATTGGAATGAAAAGTCAAGTTGATAAATTTGAAAAACAATTAAATCGTGCAGCGGAAGATGCGGCAGTAAAAGCTGCTCCAATTTTTATAAATGCAGTAAAAAAAATGAATATCAGTGATGGTCTTGCAATTTTAACTGGAAAGAATGATGCAGCTACGCAATTTTTAAAACGAGTAACTACTACTGATTTAATAAATGAGTTTACACCAATTATTCAAGCTTCATTAAGCAAAGTACAAATCACTAAATACTGGAACCCATTATCAAAATCATACAATCAAGTTCCATTTGTAAAAAAGGTGAATCCTGATTTGAATGCTTACGTAACACAAAAAGCAATTGATGGAATGTTCATTTTAGTTGCTCAAGAAGAAGCAAAAATCAGAAAAGATCCAGCAGCGCAGGTGACAGATAATTTGAAAAAAGTTTTTAAGAAATAAAATGTGTATTTAATAAAAAGAGGCTGTCGAGAAAATTATCGGCAGCCTCTTTTTATTTATCACTTATTTACAATTAATTTTTTTACATATCGTTTCCCTTTTACTGTTTCGCATTTTAATAAATAAACTCCAGCTTGTAATTGATTAATTGGAATGGCGTTGGTTGCATTACTCATCATCTCAGAATCACTACTTTTTTACTCTGCATTTTATTTTCACCTGTTATTTGCAATACATAAATGCCATTGGGTAAATTTTGTGTTGCAATTGTTTGCAGTTCGTTGGGGTTTGTTGTTTCGCTTTGGTAAATTACTTGTGCATTTACATTGGTTAACGTAAATTGGTAATTGCCAAAAACTGGTTGTCCGGTATTGAAAACATAAATAAAATCGTTGGCAGGATTAGGATAAATTAACCAATCATTTGTTGTTGCGTTGTTGTGTAGTTGCAATCCTGTTGCAAGCGTATCGCAAGGGCTACCAACCAAAGAGCCTAAATCATAATCGGGATTGTTGGGTAAGCCAATATACGTTCGTGCACCATTTAAGTACAAGCCTGTTCTGGTATAATTACATAATGGAAAAGGCAAATCGGGATTGTTAATTACGGCCAAATGCGTATTGATAATTGTGTAAGCGTTATTAAGAAAATAAGGAAAGTGACTTGAAGAACTGTCAACAACAGCAATGTATATTTTATTATCCAACCATCGCTTAACAGAACATGGTTGTTCAGCGTTATTGCCTGTAAAAAAAGTATCCACAATTTTTTTACTTGTATTAATATTTGCGGCTTGCAAATCATATTGATTAATATAGCTTGTATCACCCCAATCACACACATACAAATACCTGCTATTTGCTGAAAACTCCACATCCAACTGTGCATTTATAAAACAATTAGGATAACAGGAATGTTTAATAATATTAGGGTTACTCAATATGCCTGTGCAGCGGTCAAAATCAAATACCTCTAACAACCCTACTCCATCACAATATGCCATTTTATTTCCCTCTTTATTAAAGCTGATACCTCCATAACCGCCAACAAACGAGGTATCACCAATGTTTTGAATTTGCACATTACTGATGCCGTTTGGATCAAGCAAAACGGAGTAAAAAGCATTGTTTTGTTGTACATAATTAACTCTATCAAAAAGCCGCCAAAATACCCACCAATCCCTGCCATTGCCATGTTTTACTGCCATTAAAATATCACCGGGAAACACACTATCCATAATCACTACATTTTTATTCAACACCTCACCAACGGTATCTTTTAATGCATTGATAACACTAAAATAAACACCATTTTCATTGTTGAAAGGAAATTGAAATAATGTAAACAAATAATACAAACTATCGTGATTGGGAAAAGGCAAAAACAAATTTGAATGCATTAAAGAACTATTTTCAATATTGGTTCCATTACCGATAATTTGATCTTTACCATTATGAATAATACCACGTGTATTTCCACCGCGTTCATTTTGTACGTACAACAACAATGAACCTAACGTATCCGAAATGGATGCGCTTCCCCAGGTTGCACGTGCATTACTTCTTACAGAAAGACTTTGGTTGTTAAATAGTATTTTAGCGCTATCGCCAAACACCCATACATTGTTGCGTTGGGCCAACGTAACTTGACCCAACAACAACAATATAATTACTAATATTTTATAAGCCACGGAAAACTGAAATACTTTCATTGCTGATAACTTTAAAGATTACATTACTTGGAAAATTTTTACTGATTAACATAGAACCTTGCACAGTTGCCAATTGTTGCCCCAGATTGTTGTAAACTTCAATTCGCAATATCTTATCATCTTCATTAGCATAAAAATAATATTGGTCTTCCACTTTTTGATAATAAATTTTTGATGATTTAGTTTCTGAAGAAATACGTTGTGGTCCAATCAGTATATCCGCCAATACTAAATTTAAAATTGCACGTGCATAGATAGCTGCATTACCTGCTTCAAAAACTGTTTTATATGCAACTACATTCAAAATACTACTGTCTGCTTCTGTTAACTCATAATCATCAATGGTAAGTAATTTATGGGCAATAGTGAGCATATCTATGTAATCAATTTGGTATTGATTATTTGGACTAATACTATTGAGCACGGCTTCTGCACTTGTTATATTTGTATTTTGAAGCAACCTTACATACTCCACAAACAAACCTTCGTTTGCCGTTGAAATACTATTGTAATAAGCTACTAAAGCAGGATCATTTAAAAATGTTGCCTGATCATAACCCAACAATTCATACAATTGAGTGGCACTTATTTGTTCACTTTGTGATTGGTAATTGATATAATCTACATTCTCATTCATTATATCCCTTGTAATAGAATCGTTAATGAAATTTGCATTGGAGGGTGGAACCTCGCAAGGAGATTGAGCTTGAGGATTAGAAGTTGGTAAAGCATTAGCAGCAGTAACTGCCCAATTATTTATATTAGTAAAATTCGTTCCGATCCTATAATACCAAATGGGTGGGGTTCCATTTGCCATTCCTGAAATTTGTTTAGCATTTCCAAAGTTAAACCATTGGTTATCCTGCGGCAATATATTTTTTCCTTGATCATTAAGCGCTGCATTATTCATGTTAAATCCTGCAAACGATGGATATAATTTATTACAAGTATTTAAAGTGCCTAAGTTTTGCCCTGTATATTGTACACAAGTACCTAATCGTGATAAACTATTTTCAGAAATAGAGGCGCCAGCAGTAAGTTTAATATCCATTCCGTATAATCGTTTTGAAGGATTTGGAATAGCACCTGTAAAAAGTGTACTTCTAGAAATATTATTTTCCATCACCTTAATTCCCGTGCAACCATTTAAAATAATGCCTTCCCAAATTAAGCTATTGGCAATCCCATTTAACAAAAGATCCGATTCATTTTGGTTAAATTGTATCGTGTTATGATCGATACTATTTGCAATTCCATTTATTGATGACACTACATTATTACAAACGATACCGTAGCAATAATTATAAATATAATTAGTATTAATACTAACATACGAATCAAGTCCGATGGGATTGCTAATTGAAATAGCAGTTGGTTTTGATGTTGCATTTGCAACAAAATTACCATTGTATGTAGTACCAGTATTATTAAATACGTTATTTGATATATTAACAAGATTATTCACAGATCCAACAACTGTATTTGCAAATATTCCACTTCTAACATTATTAAATAAATTATTAGAAATATTTTGAGGGCGATATCTTGCTCTACCATTTGGTGAACTTAGCAAAACACCCCTATCACTAATGTTAGTAAAAATGGTATTGATAATATTAACACCTGAGTTGAAAGCTCGAATCCCTTGATTAATTCCAGTTATGTTGCAAACATTATTGGTGCCAGTAGCCCCAAAGCCGAAATCATTTACATCCAGAATATCAACTCCTGCAAAAGGAAGTGTCCCACTAGGATACATTCCAAGAAAAGGACGTAGTAATGCATTTCCATTGATAGTCAAACCATCAATAAAACTGAAACCAGTACCTAACATACTTACCACTGAATGCCCTAATGTTCTAGCAGGGGCATAAATGGAAATATAATTCCGATCTAGTATAGTTCCAGTTGTAAGATGACCGCTCGCATTAGCTGTAAAATTTATACCATAGAGAGCATCTTGAATTGTCGCATTTTGAGTTTTAATAATCGAATTATTTCCAACCCTAATTCCTTTCCACATAAATTTACATTCGGTGCCTCGAATAAATGTATTAACTAAAATGTCGCATCGAATATTATCGTTGATGACTATTTCACTTCCTTCTTCCATAATAATGTTGCAACTGGAAAAAATAGTATTTATATCTATAGTTAATACACCCGCAACTCTAAAGGTCAGCCCAGTATAAGTACCACTAATTGCTCCTGGAACGCTTGAAATATTTTGATTGATTAAACTTGTCCCATTGTTACTATCACAACAACGATAGGTATAAAATATAGCGGATACATTTCCCTCACCATCTCCAGATGGAAGTGTTACCACAACTGTGTAAGTGTAGAGTAAGTTTTGAGTAGAACTGACTGCCATTGAATACGATGCCCCAAAATTACCATTGGCTATAGGTACTGGAGTTGGAGATGAATAGTAATTTGCAGTAATCGTCCAATTATACAAAGCAGCAAGCGCTGGATCGAAATTGGAAATTGAATAAACTATTGTAGTTTGACCACAACTTGTATTAGGACCTGTAATAATTGGAGTTGGTGTTTGTGCATTAATTTTCAAGGTAATTAAAGTTAGCAAAATAAATAAGAGTACCTTTTTAAAATACGCTAACCAACCTAAAACTGGTGACTGGTGACTGGTGACTGGTGACTGGTGACTGGTGACTGGTGACTGAAAGTTTTCATAGTAAATAAAATTTATAGGGTTAGAATGAAAGATCGAACAAAAACTAAAGAGTTTACTAATACTTTGGTGAATGTAA